>JAFOXU010000100.1 GCA_017425725.1 Alphaproteobacteria bacterium
GGCAAAGTCCTGTTAACCAGTGCCGAATCTGCAATATCAATCGATGCAGACACAAGCGATTTGATAGCCATGGGAAATTCAGATAAGTTTTATGAAAAACATGGATATTACTCTGAAACCAAGACAAACCACTATAAAAAATCATTAAAAAATTCTGGTCATTGCAGTGTTGCACCATCATTTCGTTGCATGCCAACACTAATAAACAAATTTGCAAAAATATCTGGAAAACCAAGTGAATCCTACGACCGCAAAAAGATAAACCAAGAACGCACACCCGTATTTATATATCGTGATGTAAATTCAAAGGTTACAGGCTTTGGCATATGTGGCATCACCCCAGAAATACACGCAACAAGCGAATGGGCAAAAAGCCGCATTGAAAAAGCAATGAACAAATATCGTCAAGAATTCATAGAAAAAAGCAAATAAAAAAAATCCCGAAAATCGGGATTTTTTTTATTTATGCTGCTTTCTTGGCATCTTTCATAATTTCCACAGGGGCTTTTGTTCCCTTTACCACATCTGCATCAATTATAATTTCTGCCAAATCTTCTTTGTCTGGCGCATCAAACATTGGCTGCATCAACACACGTTCCAGAATACTACGCAAACCACGTGCACCTGTTTTACGTGCCACCGCCATCTTGGCAATTTCACGCAGACCATCATCTGTAAACGTCAATTTAACATCATCCATTGCCAGCATCGCTGTAAACTGTTTTACAACCGCATTTTTTGGCTCAGTTAAGATTTTAACCAACGCATCTTCGTCCAATTCCTGTAATGTTGTAATCACAGGCAAACGACCAATCAATTCTGGAATAATACCAAACTTCACCAAATCTTCTGGTTCAACATCTTGCAAGAAATTTTTCGCATTACGTTCTTGTTTTGATTCAACATGTGCCCCAAAACCAATACCACGACGTTCACATGTACGATTGCCAATAATTTTATTTAAACCATCAAATGCACCACCACAGATGAACAATATCTTGCTGGTATCCAATTGTACCGTTGCCTCGCCCGGGTGTTTACGCCCTGCACCACCGGCCGGAACATTTGCAACAGTACCTTCGATTAATTTTAACAAAGCCTGTTGCACACCTTCGCCAGACACGTCACGTGTTAACGATGGGTTTTCAGATTTACGAGAAATCTTGTCTATTTCATCAATATAAATAATACCACGGCTGGCACGTTCAACATCAAAGTTTGCATTTTGCAACAATCGTGTCAGAACACTTTCAACGTCATCACCAACGTATCCTGCCTCGGTCAATGTTGTTGCGTCTGCAATCGCAAACGGGACATCCAAAATTCGTGCCAACGTTTGTGCAAACAACGTTTTTCCAGTACCTGTTGAACCAATCAATAAAACATTAGATTTTTGAATTTCCACATTGGATGTCACAGTTACGTTATGTCTTTTGAAATGGTTATACACAGCCACAGACAGGGTACGCTTTGCCGTATCTTGACCGATAATATACTCATCCAAAAACGCACAAATTTGTGATGGGGTTGGCAATTTTGCCGCATCTTTACTAATTTCACGTCTGTTATCATCTGCCATAATGTCGTTACACAGATTGATACATTCGTCACAAATACAAACATTGCGCCCACTGACCAATTTTTTTACTTCATAGACCGCCTTGCCGCAAAAACTGCAAAACTGACTATTTTCTGTATTTGGTGTTTTTTCATCACTCATTTTAACACGTCCCTGATTTACAAAAATTATTTACGTTCCAAGATGCTATCAATCAAGCCAAACTCTTTGGCTTCATCTGGCGCCATCCAGTTATCACGTTCCATCGCTTCGAACAATTCTTTTTCTTTACGCCCTGTAAATTCAGCCATTTGTTTAATTAATGTTTGTTTCGTGCGTTGCATTTTTTTAACACGAATTTCGACATCTGTTACCTGGCCTTGGAAACCACCCAACGGTTGGTGAATCATGATACTTGTATTAGGCAGTGCGAAACGCTTTCCTTTTTCGCCAGCCGCCAACAACACAGACCCCATTGATGCAACCAATCCCATACCAATTGTTGATACAGGTGCCTTGATATACTGCATCGTATCCATAATTGCCCAACCTGCAGACACATCGCCCCCTGGGGAATTGATATACATAGAAATTTCTGCATTTGGATTTTCAGATTCCAAGAACAATAATTGCGCCACGATACTGTTTGCCATTGCAGGCTCTATCTCGCCACCAACAACAACAATACGATCACGCAACAAACGAGAATAAATATCAAACGAACGTTCACCACGTGGTGATTCTTCGATAACCATTGGTATTAATGCCATTATAAACCCTTTTATTTTCCACAGAATTATACCACATTTTTCAATGTTTCGCAAATTTATCATATAAATAGGAAAAAACCATAAAAAAACAACCCCAACACAATTTTATATTAAAAAAAATCCCCCGAATTGGGGGATTCTTTTTCACTGACAGAGATATTATTTATCCAATGCTGCCTTGATTTGGCTTGCTGGAATTGCACCTGGGAACGCTTCTTCATTGATAATCAAGAATGGAGTTCCTGTAATTTCAAACACTTGTGCCAAGTCACGAACGTTTGCCAATTCACGTGCAACAACTTCACCGTCCATATCTTGTTTCAACTGTTTTGTATCCAAGCCTGCTTCTTCTGCAAATTTCATGATATTCTTTTCGATTGCAGCAGCCAATTTTGCCTGGTCATCTGATTTGTCTTGTGGACGATATTCACGTGTCATAATCAAATCAACCAATTTTGCGGCCTTGTCATTACCCTGTAATTTTGCAGCAATCATTGCACGTGCAGGGCCATCACTCATTACGCCATGAATAGAGAAGTTTTTGATAACAACACGAACGTCATCACGTTCTGCCAAAACACTGTCCAATTCACCGTGTACACGACGGCAATAA
>JAFOXU010000055.1 GCA_017425725.1 Alphaproteobacteria bacterium
AAAGATATAGTATTAGGATTCTTGTTGGGTGATGTTTTATATAAACCGTGGTTGGAGAATGCAAAAATAGGTAAGGTTTCTAATTTTGTTGTTGATGAAACTGTGCGCAGATGTGGAATTGGTACCTTGTTAATGGATGCGTTTATATCAGAATGTAAAAAACGTGAATTACAAGAAGTAACATTAGGTGTATACAATAAAAATACAAACGCATATGACTTTTACACTAAATATGGATTTGAACCAATCGTGCAAAAAATGAAAAAAAAGTTATAATTGTATATAAATTGGATTTTGCATGTGGTTGTTCGTGATAAAATCATAATCCGCCACAAAAATCAAACGCCCCTTATGGCGTTTTTTTTTATTGATTTAAATAGGGCTTTTTCCTACTATATTACCAATCAAGGTAGGGAAAGGCTTCAAGGTGGCCAAAATGTCGGTATTTCAACGGTTTTTATCATGCATATTGTATGTATCTGTTGCGCTGCTATGTTTTGATGCTGCGTATGCTGCGTGTACCGATGAAAACGGTGAAATTTTATTCCCTTTGGGGACTGCAACTGTGCCTTCGGCCCAAGAATTATATGATAATGGTGTTATTGCAGCGGTTAATACATCACAAAATAATACTATTTATGATTTAGATGCCTATGTCGCCGGCGAAGAATGGTCTGTATATTTCCCAGAATCTAATAAGATAATATCGGGTGTTGCGGTATGTGGGCCGTCTGGAAAATCATCTACCGTGGCAGGTAAGGGGTCATCTGCATATATAAACACATCGTATCCTGCGAATCCGCCTGTAGCATATTTGGGATGTTTTTGTAAATTGGGCGGAATTAACGAAAATACAAACTATGCATCTGCAGGTAAACTTGGTGGTTCCGGTTCAACAGCCGAGGATAAGTTAAACAACTGTCGTGCGAATTGTCCGAATGTTTGTGCAAATTATATTGCCACAAACGCTGCGTTTCGTGCGGCTATATATGGTGGCGCTGATAATTGTCCGGTTGGAACCCCCGGTGAAGAACCAGAAACATGTGATAAAGTCGCCACAGATTACTGTGATGTAAACAGCAGTTGCGAGTATGTATTAAATTCTTCCTATTCTGTTGGTTATACAATGGAATCTGGGGATGATTACTGTGTTGCAACACCAAACGAATATAACATATTATTGTCTACAGACGGATCTAATGTTTTGGATGATATTATCAGTGTTTATTACGGCACAGCCATATCAGGATTACCAATTCCAACCTTAGATGGATATAGTTTCCAAGGCTGGTTCGACGATAACGGCAATGAATACGCAAATGGCACAATTTATAATATTGCAGATGATATGATTTTAACTGCACAATGGGGACGGGATTGCGATTTTCCAATTGGAAACGCAATTACACAAACGCCTAGTGTGGACACGGTGTTAAGTATACCATCTGTTTCAACGTTAGCATCTCGCAACAGTTCTGTTATTACATATTCTGGCGGTGTTTATAAAGTATCAGAAGAAGGTATGTCGATTTACAATTCTGATCAACGTTTTTCTGTTGAATATGAAAATGGATTGTTATGGGGGACCGCATTTTGTGGACCAAATGGCAGTGGGGACAAGACCAAGCTGTATTACACAAACGGAAATAATGGATTAACTGCATATCAAGCAGGCAAGGGCTGTTGGTGTCGTTATGGCAAGGACGATGCGTATATCACAGATTTTCCATGGGAACGTGCTGCAACAATGGATGATGCAGATTCCTGCCGTGCAACATGCCCATCTGTATGTGCGAACTATACTGCTACAGATTCAAAATTCCGTTCAATATTATTAAACGAAGATGCAGAATCTGGCACATGTCCCGTCATGGACACAACTGTACAATGCGAAAATAAAACAGGATATGATGCTGCCTATAACGTGGCAACAGGCGAATGCGAATATACTGCACACACATATACTATCAATCTTAATTTTGGTAATGGTAAAACGACCATAGATATTATTTATGATTCAGACAACATTCGTGTTGAACCACCACAGAAAACAAATTATATGTTTGCTGGGTATTACACAGGCACAAATGGTACTGGTAATATGGTGTTTAATGAATACGGTGCCTTTGTAGGCGATATGTCAGATATACCAGAATACGGCACATTATATGCACATTGGACTGAAGATTTTTGTACAGATGATAATGGTACGGTTGTATGGAATGGCATAGAACATGTTGCTTTAACAACAGAATTATTAAACAATGGTATTATATCTAAAAAAGATTCTAGTATTCAAAACGAATATATAATTAATGATTTTGCAGAATATACATCTGATACACGTTTGTGTGTATATTTTGAAGATTATGGATACGTTACTGGATCTGCATTATGTGGACCTCGTAACAAGGCATCGTATGGTAATGTTGTAACAGACGTTGTAACTGGGGATAGTGGTGCGACCGTATCACAGGCATATAGTGGTTGTTGGTGTCGTTATGGTAATCCTGTACCAGATGCACAATGGGTTGCAGTCAAAGATTACTATAACAGTGGTAATGACTGGGCAACCAGAACAAATGCGTGTCGTACTGATTGTGCAAGCGCATGTGCAAACGCAATTGCAAATGATTCGACCTTTAGAACATCCCTGTACGGGGGAAACAATTGCCCATTGGGTTCAGATGAGCCAATATATTGTATCGCAGGACAATACATGAACAATGGCACATGCACGCCATGCCCGGATGGATATACCACGGATGGGCCAGGCACCACAAGCGAATCCCAGTGCTACATCACATGCGAACAACAGTGTACACAACAAACATGCCCAGATAATGCAACGTGTACACATGGCACAACAACGACAACTGGCAAACAGTACGTTGGTGGCACATGTAGTGCCGAACAAACGACATGTGAACTTAACATAACATGTGATACTGGTTACGAATTAAAAGATGGTGCGTGTACAGCGATTGTGTGTGCGTCTGGCTATTATTTGGATGGTAATGAATGCATAATCTGTCCGCTTGGCTCATACTGTGCAAATAACATAAAAACAGCATGTGATACTGGTTACACCACAGACAATACAGGTGCCAGCACTGAATCCCAATGCTACACCACGTGCGAGGTTGCGTGTACCCAACAAACATGCCCAGACAATGCCACATGTACACATGGCACAACAACGACAACCGGTAAACAGTACGTTGGCAGCACCTGTAACGCCGAACAAACAACATGTGAAGTTAA
>JAFOXU010000084.1 GCA_017425725.1 Alphaproteobacteria bacterium
AATTTTATCAAAGACAAATATTGTACAGACGGATTTATATAATACTGTACGCCATCTAATTCAACACCTATTCTGCACGCAATATCTTTTCCCCTTGTAAACACCCAAACCTTAACACACGAAGTGTTTTCATCCACCCCCTTGCAGATTTCATAAATCTGTCTGTATCCATTTTTATATTGTCCAGGATTTGTGTTTTTTAACACCAACCCAAGACCAGCACACACAAATGCCGACCTTCCCTTGTGCACCGTTGAAGCAGCCAAAAATTTACCAAAATCAGAATATGTCGTTGCGTGTTCTTGTGGGGTTATAATCTTGGTAATTTGATACGGTCTGCCTTTCTTTTTAATACCTTCCAATTGATGCCATATTTCACCCCCGACCTGCACATCATCACACACAAATTCAAAACCAGGAAACGCTCCTTTTTGTGGTTGAATTTGTGGTTCTATGGCATGCCACTTACCATCCGACAATCGTACACATGGCAACGTATGTCCTGCACGACCATCAATCAAATGTTCAACATCTGTACTAAACAAGACCTTTAAATCCAGTTGTTCATTTTTTGGCAATGTTGAATTGACATAACAAAATGCCTTGGCCGCCTGTCCGCACGACACATACAAGCGACTGTCCATAACATCTTTACCGCTAAGACGAAATTTTATTTCATCATGCGTATTTTCCCGTGTCATACCATACCTGGCAGCCAATTCATATTCTTTATCTACGATACGCTGTTCATATTCTTCTTGTTTCAGATGCTGTTTACGCAACTCTTTACGAAACGCATTAAACCCAGTATCTGGATGATGCAACACATCTAATATTTTACGAACAGTGGCAATTATTTCTTTATCTGACATTTCCCCACCCACATTATCGAGAGAACGAACCATATATTTTTTTTACTATTCTTTTTGCTTGTTTATCTATATTTTCTGCCCGAGGATTTTTTTCTAAATATTCCTGAATTGCTTTGACAATTTTATCGCCCGTTTCTGGCGCCAACAAATATCCAGTATGTTTCAGCGTAAAAAACGTTATCTTACGACCATTTTCATGAACATGATTTACCTCTTCATCCTTGCCCTGCAATTCATAGTTAAATGGACGTGTTTTACGACGCTGTTGCAACTTTATAAAAAAATCTATTTCCTTTGGCGCAAAACCATAGATGGCACCATTTACAAAATCTATATTATTATAATCTTTTATACATTGTAATTCTGGGTTTAGTTGCCATATTTGTTTTGCCGTAATTTCCAGTTGCTTTACACATGACGCATATGTTTTTTCAAAACAAGACTGAATATCTTTTATATCCGACAATGCCAAACAAATACAAAAACCAAAAAATGCAGACAAATCACTTATATCAGGACTGTCGACCCCATTCATTAAATATGTTTTCATATTATCTCGCGTAAAAGACTTAAAAAAATTCACATACGCAGCAATAAATACACGCCACAAGTTTGTTGATTCATCAAATTCAAAATTTTTCTGATTATCAGGAAACTTGTATTCATAATACAACTGACATGGTGGTTCCAAGCCACGTTTTCTCAAATTCATTTCAAGTTCTTGGGCAGACGAATTCCAATCATCCAAATATTCAGAATAACGTTTAACATGATAATCATGAACAACCTTGGCCGTTGCTTTTTTAAATTTTAAGAATTTTTGTTTCATATCCATGCTTATAACTATATCACAACTTCTGCACGATTATCACAAAAAAACTGTTGGGACATTTTTACTTTTTTTTAATACGTTCATATGATACAATATTAGGCGATATGATGCGTATATCTGTTATAACATTTTTAATACTGTTATCGATTTCATCTGCACATGCCACAGCAGACACAAATGCTTTGCACACCGCACTAGAAGAATCAGTAAACACAGTAAATAACAATTTAAATACGATGCGTAATTCTTGCATCGGTATATCATCAGATTTAAATCATTTAAAAATTCTCGCAGGGGTTGGCACAGGCCTTTCTTCGGCTGGCACGGTCAGTTCTGGCACCGCAGGTGTTGCAGGCATAATAAAACACAAATCTGATAAACAAGCGATGGAATTAAGCGCAAAAGATTTATGGGAACAAATCCATAATAACAGCAAAACAAACCCAACGCACACAGAATTATCACAAGACCAAGTATCCGACTATGAAACATGGTTTAAATCGCTAACCCCCACTGATGCCGATCATAAAACAAACATTGCGCACACCAAACAACAATTACGCCAATTAACAGAAGCCGGTCAAAAAGGCGAAAAAATGGGTCATCTGCGCACAGGCACATTGGCAACATCTGCTGTACTTAATATTGCAGGCGCAACTGTATCCGGCATAGATATAAAAAAGAACGCAACAATAACCGAACGTATATCAAATTGTTTAAACGCAACCCAAGAATTATCCATGGCATTAATGCAACTTAAAATGAACAAAAATGCATACGATGCAGATATTGCCAACACATCAACGCCCCAGCAAAACTTTATATCAGACACAGAAATAACAAATATACAAAACATTATCGATGCATGTAATAATTGGTCAACTGTCGATTTATCAAAAATTGAGAAACAGGCAAAAGCAGCCACCGTTTCAAACATAGTTGGCGCCGCCACCAGTACAACAGGCGCAATAACATCTGCGATATCAAACACCGATGCAAATCGCCTGTCGGGTACGGACAAAGAAAAGAATTTAAACATCACTTCAAACACAATGACCGTTGGCAGTACGGTTGCCGGCATAACAGCAACTATATTTAATGCAACACAAATCAACAAAATAAAACGTGCCGTCACAGTTGCAGACGAATGCGAAGGGGCGCTGCAAACAAAATGAAAATTCAACGCATTTTATTCGGATTACTCGCAACATTGTCAACCATATCAACTGGCATGGCTGCCCACGATTTTACAACACAAGAAGTTTCATTTGATCGCATATATAAAATCGCACAAAACGCACAACACCAATCTATTTTTAACAGCGATTTTATATTCATGCTTTACCCGTACAGCACTGATGACAAATGGGTTATCAAAGACATCGCCCAGGCATGTGTAAACTACACAGGGACTGACACGAACATAACAATCGATATGTGTCAAAATTTCGTCAAAGATATTATCGGTGTCAAAAAAGATACCAAGGACATTGACCAGGGCACTGAACAACCTGACGCAACGACTGCTGGGACAATATCAATTACAACCACACCGAACACAACAGAATTTAAATTCAATATTTA
>JAFOXU010000136.1 GCA_017425725.1 Alphaproteobacteria bacterium
GATTTTCGTATTCTTCTTGCTCTTCAATTGTTAATGTTGCAAGTGGATGTGCCATCATACGTTTTAAGTCGATTTCTTCACCGGATATTACACTGTAACCGTATTCGCCTGTTTCCATTCTGGCCAACGCGGCATTGATTTTTTGTAGTAATTTATTGTTACGTTCTGATATGCGCAAATCCATCGTTATATCTTGATTGTAAGATGCGTTATCCGATTCGTCACCAACACCAACGCTTTCTGTTTTTTCTGCCATACGTACAGCATTTAATACAGAATCGCTGTCACTTAACAATTCTTCTTTCTGTGTATTTAATATGTTATAGAAATAAGCCAACTGTTCAGGACACATATATGGTTCTGTTTTCTTTGGTGTATATTTGGCAGGTAATTCAATGGTCTTGTAATCCTGTGTTGCCATTATTGTACCCCTTTTAGTTCATTTATCCAATCTGTTAATGTATCTTCGTCCATCAGACCTGTACGTGCTTCGACCAATTCGCCATTTTTAAATGCCAAAACGCTTGGGATGCTGCGGATGCCATATTTTGCAGGCGTACGTCGATTCGCTTCGTCTATTTCGAATTTTATAAATGTTACATCTGGGTGTTTATTAGATGTTGCTTCGAATATTGGGCCAAACATACGGCATGGGCCGCACCATGTTGCCCAAAAGTCAACCAATGTAATACCGTTGCCGATTAATGTGTCAATTGTTGTATCGTTTGCGTGTTCCAAAGCCATCTTTTTTCTCCTTCTTTTATTGATATTCCAAGCGAGTGTATTATAATCAACACAAAATGCAAGAGAAATCATAAATGAATAAAATCATATACTTAGATGCTGCGGCCAGTTATCAAAAACCTGAAACGGTAATACGTGCAGAAATGGACTTTTTGATGCACAATTATGCAAATGCAGGGCGGGGAATCTGTGCGCGTGCAAGTCATGTTGATACGTTAATTGAAAATACACGTAGTTGTGTTGCAGATTTTATCGGTGCAAAATCTGAACAGATTGTGTTCACATCTGGAACCACCGATTCGATAAATAAAATTGTGGGTATGCTAAAATTAAATTCAGAACATATTGTGGCCGTATCTGATTTAGATCATCATAGTGCAAGACTGCCATTTGAAATGAGTGGGGCAGGTATCGTTGTATGCCCGTTGGACGAACAATTAAATATAGATGTTAATAATATTCCATATGCAGATGTTTTTGTTATTACTGCAATGTCAAATGTTATTGGTGTTCAACAAAATGTATCTGAAATTATTAGGTGTGCAAAAATCAAAAATCCAAATGTTATAACTGTGGTGGATGCGGCACAATCTGTCGTACACAGCGAAATTGATGTTGTGAAATATGATTGTGATTTCTTGTGTTTTTCTGGGCATAAAATTGGTGCAGATACAGGTGTTGGGGTAATGTATATTAAACATCCAGAATTGTACAGCCCGGTGGTATTTGGTGGCGGAATGGTAAACAAGATTATGGGTGATAAAATTTTGTTTAATTCATCACCTGATGTTTTTGAGGCAGGAACATTGCCAATAACACAGATTGTTGGATTAAAGCCTGCAATAGAAAATATCAAACAAAATCGTCCAGATTTAAATTTAATAAAATATATGTATGATGAATTGTCAAAACTTGACAGGGTGAAAATTATATCAAAACCGGATTCTGCAATTTTAACTTTTGTTGTTGAAGGTATGCATGTTCTTGATTTTGGTACGTTGATTTCTGTGCGTGGCGTTTGTTTGCGTGTTGGAAATATGTGTGCATCATGGATTCATCAATTGTTGGGTCTTGATGGCAGTATCAGAATATCTGTGGGGGCATACAATACATTGCAAGAAATGCAAACTGTGGTTAAATATATCAAAGAAATAATAAAATGATGTGCGAAAAACAAGATATTATTGATGCATTAAAAAAAGTCTATGATCCAGAAATCCCCGTCAATGTATGGGATATGGGTTTGATTTATGATATTGATATGTCGTCAGAAGAAGTTGTTATTAAAATGACTTTTACCAGTCCAACGTGTCCAATGATGGAAGAACTGTTGGAACAAGTGCGCAGTGCGGCACAATCTGTGTGTGGTGATACTGTTGTGCGTGTTGATTTGGTTTGGGACCCACCGTGGGATTTGTCACGTATGTCTGATCAGGCACGCTTGGAATTAGATTTGACGAACGAGGGGTGGTAATATGAATTTCAATGAAATAAAAAAAATGTTAAATTTAACCCCCAACCCAATAGATAAATTGGAAATGGTTATGGATTTTGGAAAAAAATTAGAAAAAGTTCCAGATTCTGCCGTATGCAGCGAAATTGTTGGTTGTTCTTCATTTGTTGAAATATGTCGTGATGGTAATCGATTTTATGGTCGTGCCGATTCGTCAATTGTTCGTGGTATTGTTGCAATAATGATTTCTATGGTTGATGGAAAAACTGCGCAGGAAATCAAGAACATGGACCTGTTATCAGAATTTCAAAGTTTAAATTTAAATTTAGGGGCAGGCAGATTAAATGGTGTTAATTCTATGATTCGTTTTTTACAGAATTTATGATAGAATATACTTGTATTCTTGTATGGGGGATGTTGATATGAGTGATGACGAGAAAATGTTGCATATTGGGTATTGGTCCATTGGTATTGTGTTCTTTTTGACGGTTTTATTAAGCGCAATGTCACGAACACAAAACAGGGAAATCAATCATGTGCGACGTAATATCGTAAAAACACAACAAGAAATCGCCTTGGCAGAGTCGCAATTCGCATCGTATGTCAGACCAGAAAGTTTAAGAAATATGGTTGTGACAATAGAACCAAAATCAGAAGTAGTTAGTTTTACTAAATCTGTTGCAATAGAAAACTTGGCAAATAGGGAAGCAAAATAATGTTCGAAGTCGGTAAGGATATTGTTAATCATGATTCTTTGTCGGGTAATTGTGATGCCAATACAAAGGTAAGACTGAAAATAGTTTATTTTGCATTCTTGTTATTGTTTTCTGCGTTTGCAGTAAGAACACTTGGGCTGTGCATCCAAGGAACTGACCGGTCCAGATTGGGGCGTGCAGATAATGAATGGTTGGTACATCGTGCAGATATTGTGGATAGAAATGGTGATATTTTGGCAAAGAATATCGAATCTGGACACATTATTTTGCGTAATCGTGCTGTGCGTGAAAAAGATAAAGAATTGGTTGCTCAAACAATACATGATGCGATGCCGTATGAATATTCATTGGCACAGGCGCTGGAATTGGTAAATTCGCCAAGACGTTTTATGTATTTGAAAAAATATGCCAGTGACAATCAACGCAAAATTGTTCAACAAGCAAGATTAGAAGGTTTGGAAATTGAAAAAGTTCAAACTAGAAAATATCCAAAACGCAGACTGTTTTCACACGTTGTTGGTTTTACGGGTGCGGACGGAACCGGTCTGGAAGGCGCAGAACGGACATATGATAAATATTTAAAAGAAAATAAAGATCCGTTGCGTTTATCTGTTGATTCAAGAATACAATCAGTATTTTATGAACAATTGTCATTTGCAATGCAAAAATATCAAACCAAGGCTGCGATGGGAATGTTAATGAATTCACGTACTGGTGAAATGATTGCAATGGTATCATTGCCAGATTTTGACCCAGAAAATCTTCGTATAGACCCTGTTGCAAACCGATTGTTTAAACCAATGCGCAGTGTTTATGAACTGGGGTCGATATTTAAAATATTTAATACTGCATTAGCGTTGGAAAATGGTATTGATTCTAAAAAAGAATATTATGTCGCAAAGCCGTTCCCGATTTATGACAAACATGGTAGAATTGCAAAAAGAATTACAGATATTCGCAGTTTTAAACCGCCACGCCCAAGTATAAATGTTGAAGAAATTATGGTACATTCTTGTAACGTGGGCAGTGCGCAAATTGCATTGGAGTTGCCAGATGGTGCACAAAAAGAATTTTTTGAACGTTTGAATATGGATAAAGCGCTAAGCCTTGAATTTGGCCGTACAGAAAATACATTGCCACAACGAAAATGGGGGCCTGTTGAACGTGCGACTGTTGCGTATGGTCAGGGGTATGCTGTTACACCAATGCATTTAATGTTGGGTGTAAATGCGGTTACAAATGGTGGTATTTATATATACCCAACATTACAGAAAAGAAACGTTGGTGTCGTTCGTGGTGAACGTGTTTTGGCGGATGAAATATCTGCAAAGTTGCGACCAATTATGTTGCGTGTTGCCGAAGAAACAAGTGGTAAAAAAGCACGTGTTGCTGGTGTGAAAATTGCTGGAAAAACAGCGACTGCTGAAAAATATACAAATGGTAAAATTGATACAAAGCGAAATGTTACCGCATTCGTAGGTGTTTTTCCTGCAGATGCGCCACAATATACAATATTGGTTGTTTTAGATGAACCACAAGGAACCAAGGAATCTTGGGGATGGCGTACTGCTGCGTGGAATGCAGTGCCTGTGACTGGTAAAATATTGGATAGTATACTGCCGTTGCTATTTGAATAAATTTGGATTATAATATACAGCGATAATAAAAAAAGAGTATAGCGTGAGTAGAATAGTAGAAAAATCCATGCTGGGTAAGGCATGGGTGTCGGCATATGATGATGTTTGTGGTACTGATGATTTGTTAAATAAAGTTTTGGCCAGTCGTGGTATTGTGTCAGATGCTGATGTTGAAAAATTTTTATCGCCAAGTATCAAAGAATATATGCCTGATCCGTATGTGTTAAAAGATATGGATGTGGCTGCAAAGTTGATTGCAGATGCAATACAAAATCATAAAAAAATTGCAATTTATGGTGATTATGATGTGGATGGAATCACCTCAACTGCGGTGTTTGTGAAATATTTACGTGCATTGGGAATTGATGTTGTGTGGCACCTGCCAACACGTGAAGGCGAGGGGTACGGTTTAAATAATGATGCGATTACAGAAATTGTACAAGATAATGTCGATTTAATGATAACTGTTGATTGCGGAATCAGTGGTGTTGAAGAAGTTAAATTTGCAAAAGATGCAGGATTGACCGTCGTTGTTACTGACCATCATTCACCAGATGCTGTTGTGCCAGATGCAGATGCGATTGTAAATCCAAAAAGGGTTGATGACGAATCGGGTTTGTCATATTTGGCTGGCGTTGGTGTTGCGTTTTTAACAGTTGTTGCGGTTAATCGTGAATTAAAATCACGCACGTTAGATACAGATTTATCCACACGTATATCCGCAGAAAATTTATTGAACTATATGGATTTTGTCGCACTAGGAACAATTTGTGACACGATGCCTTTGGTTGGGTTAAATCGTGCGTTTGTTTCAACTGGGCTAAAGGTTATGGGGTTACGCCAAAACCTGGGGTTGCGTGTTTTGATGGATTTGGCGGCAATAAAAAAACCATCTGTTTATGCGGCTGGATTTGCGTTGGGACCACGTTTAAATGCAGCAGGACGTCTTGATTCTGCATCGCCTGCGTTGGAATTGTTGTTAACAGATAATCCATTGATTGCGCATGACTTGGCAAATAAATTGCATCAGATGAATCAAGAACGAATCGATATTCAAAATGCAATTATGTTGTCGGCAACAGAAATGGCAGAAAAATGTTGCAAGTCTGGTAAATGCAGTTTGTTTATTTGTGGCGATAATTGGCATGGTGGGGTGATGGGAATAATTGCAGGTCGTTTGAAAGATAAATTTAATTTACCATCATGTGTTGCGACCAAGTCTGATGGACAAATAAATGGTTCTGGACGTTCTGTTGCAGGTGTGGATTTAGGGAAAATTATTCATGATGCCTTGGCGGCTGGAATCGTTAGCGAGGGCGGTGGACATGCAGCAGCAGCAGGATTTTCATTGACAGAAGATAAAGAGGCAGAATTTTGTGCGTTTTTAGAGCGTGCAGTTAATGAGCAATTAAATGGGGTTATTCCACAGCCAGAAATAGTTGTTGATGCGTAACTTGATTCAGGTGGCGCAACAATGAAATTAGTTAAACAGTTAAACGCATTGGAACCGTTTGGTCAAGGAAACCCAGAACCAACGTTGGTGTTGCGTGGCGCTGTGTTGCGTCATGCTGTTGTGATGGGTAATGGTTCGCATCTGCGTGGAACTGTTATGACAAGCGCAGGGACACAATTGGCATTTGTAGGATTTAATCTGGTTGGAACGCCTGTTGGTGATTTTTTACTAGACGATGCGAATACAAATACTAAAATAATGATGTTGGGTAAGTTAAAAGAAAATGAATATAATGGTCGTGTCAGTGTTCAGTTCGTTCTGGAAGACATGGCGATATAACAGAAAAAATATGGACAAGAATATACAAGAATTTTTAGAACGTGTCAGTTCTGCAAAAAATATAGTCATTATGGGACATAAAAACCCAGATGGTGATTCTATATGCAGTGTGTTGGCATTGGCTCATTTAATAGAGTTGAATTATGGTGTGCAACCATTGTGTGTTTATGACGGCAATATTTCTGATAGCCTTGATTATATTCCACATCGTGGTCGAATAAAATATTTTGAACGTGTAGATATGACGATGCCAGTTGATATGGCAATTGTAATGGACTATGGAAATCCTGCGCATATTGGTGGACCACAGCCATTTGTTGATAATGCAAAATTTGTTGTAGAAATAGACCATCACAAAAATGACAATACAATTGCACAGTTGTGTTTGAATGATGATACGGCTGCTGCGACGGCTGTTATTGTTTATAATATTATTCGTGCAGGTAATTTAAAGTATGATTCGATTGTGTCGGATTTATTAGCACTGGCTATTCTGACGGATACAGGGAATTTTAAGTATTCAAGAAATGGTGATGCATTACGAATAATGGCTGATTTGGTTGATGGTGGTGTTAATATTCGTAATTTAATTGAATTGATGAATAATAAACAACGCAAGGCTGTATTGCTGGAAGCACGCACAACATCCAATGCGGAATTCTTTTATCATGGTCGTTTGGCATTGGCAACTGTTTGTAAGAAAGATTATAAATATCTGGATGGTCGTGGTGAATTGATTTTAAGTTTGTTGGGACAAATCAAAGGTGTTGAATTTGTCGTTTTGTTGAAAGAGCAAAAAACAGAACAGATTGGAATCTCTATACGCAGTCGCAGAAAACCAATTAATGAAATTGCAGTTGCACTGGGTGGTGGCGGACATGAAAAAGCGGCAGGTGCGGTTGTTCGTGATAACCTGGAAAATGTAAAGACACGTGTGTTGGAATTGTTTAAGGGGGAATAACTGTGTTAAAAAATATAATGTTTGCTGTTTTGGTGATTTTTATGTCTGTGTCTGCATATGCAGGTGTTGATTCTAAATTGGTTACCAATGCTGAAAAATATTTAAATTCTATTACAGGATTAAATGGAACGTTTGTGCAAACATCAAACGGTCGTCAGGAAAAAGGTGTTTTTTCTATGTTGCGTCCGGGACGTGTCAGACTTGATTATGACAATATGCCAATTCAATTGATTTCTGATGGTCAAGATTTGTATTTCTTTGATAAGTCTTTGGATCAAATTACAACAGTTCCATTAACCAGTACGCCTGCTGGTATTTTGGTCAGAAAGAATATAGATTTGAAAAATGCAGATATCAGTGTCGTTGAAACAAATGATTTTAAAAATACTTTTTCGTTAAAGTTAAATTTACGTGGGCAAGAAGGTTTAGGATACATGACAGTTGTTTTTGATAAAAGTCCTGTTAAGTTAAATTCTTGGTCTGTGGTTGATGCAACAGGTGCAACAACGGATGTGAAATTTCAGGGGTTAGAAACAAAAACAAAATTTGCAAAAGATTTCTTTCAGATATCACGACATAAAACAATTAATACCAGTGGTGGTGATGACTTTTATGATTAAAAATGTTTGGAATAAGTTGGTCTGAATTTTTTGTTGTTTTGTTGGTTGCGGTGTTGGTTATACCGTCACGCATGTGGCCAGATGTTGCACGCTTCTTGGCCAAGGTTGTACGTGCTGTACGACAGATTATATGGAAAATAACAGATGCGTCTGAAAATATAAAACAGCAAATCGATTTAGAAAAGCCAATTGACGATTTGGTGCGGACTGCTACCAATGATATGTTGAATGATTTTTCATCTGTATTACCCAAAAAGAAAAAAGTAAAAAATATCAAGCCAAAGAAAAAGACATCAAAATGAAAAAAATGACAATGATGCAACATTTTTCAGAATTACGCAGGCGTATATTGTGGTGTCTGTTTGGTGGTGCGATTGCGTTTGTTGCAGGATGGTATATGTCACCATTGTTACAGGTTTTCTTAACAGAACCGTTATTAAAAGTTTGGCCGGATGGCGCCTTGTTGTATACGGGAATATCTGATGGGTTGATGGTGCGTTTGTCACTGTCGGGGTTGTTTGCGTTGTTTGTACTGATGCCAATGGTGTTATGGCATGTGTGGGCATTTGTGCGTCCTGGGCTGAAACAATCAGAACGCAGATTTATTTTTCCTGTTTTAATAATGTCACCAATATTGTTTGTGTTGGGTGCTGCGTTTGCTTTTTATTTTTTGCTGCCAATTATATTTAAATTTTTTGTAAATTTAAATAATACAGCAAATGTTCCAAATGTTATGTTGCCTGCAGTTCGTGATTATTTGCGATTCGCAATTGGAATGTTAAAGGTTTTTGGTGTCGCATTTCAATTACCATTATTATTGGTTTTGTTAAACAGAATAGGGGTTTTACAAAAATCATTGGTTGTTAAATCAAGACGATATGCAATTGTTTTTATTGTGTTGGTTGCTGCTGTTTTGACGCCACCAGATGTTGTGTCTCAAATTTTACTGGCTCTGCCGATGTGGATATTATTTGAATCTAGTATTTTATTTATGCGTCGTGACTAAATTTATGATATAATTAGTCTGTGAAAAAAATCATTTTGATTTTGTCAGGTGTTTTATTAACGCAAAATGCGTGTGATTTGCAACCCCGTGTTTTGTCATTTCCAGATACGGTTGGTGAATTTATTTCTGCACGCTATCCTGCGTTGTTGGCGGATCCAAATACAGATCCAGAAATTTATAATTCTGCGGCAACGGATTACGGCGTATACGCATCACCGAATTTGTATGGCGCCGAATCGGATGATGATTATGTTGTCTATGCCAGTGTTGATGACTATATTGTTCCGCCAC
>JAFOXU010000030.1 GCA_017425725.1 Alphaproteobacteria bacterium
AACACCGAGTAGAGTTGTTAGTTCGTACACTTTCAAGGCCTAAACGTTTGACAGGCACGGGGCTGGACCCGATTCCAGAACCGACAACAACACCCGTTGCACCTGCTGCGCCATTAACAGCGCCTGTGGCACCACCACAAACTGTCGCACCTCAAACTGTTACACCAACATCCCGACCACAACAGGCAACCTATCCTGAAATAAACGAAATATTTGAATCTGCTGGGTATACTGTAAAACAGGCCCCACGTGTCAAGGGAACACAAACTGCATTACTGGCGATTGGGTCTGGTGAAACGATTTGGTTGGGCGCTGTTGGCATTAAAACAACCACCATGCATGACATTGTTGAATCACTGCAAGAAGTATTCTATAACACACTTGAAGATGTTGAAATCACCGTACACAGTTTTGTTATTAACCCACAAGATATGTCTGCCCCTGCCCCAGACGTATTAACATTTGCAACAACGGACGAATTACGTCAATATATGCAAGACCATACAAATCCACCAACCGACCCAGATATGGCTGAAAACTTTAATGCGTTTTCTGAATACATATCTACAGTTGTTGATTACCTAGGACGAATGTAATGCAATTGAACGCCAGTACAGCAGAACGCAAAATACTTGAACTGGGCATGAAAGATATGCCACTGATTGAATACACACCAAAACGCACGAGTGTTGATTCAGACTGGTTTGCAAAATACAAACAGTTATGCCACAAATTCATGTCAGAACTGACCGATTGTATCGAAGAACTGGCATTAATGAACATCCCCCAAGAAGATTTTATGGAATTGATTATGGGGCATAAAATTCCAGAAAATTTATCAATACGTTTTCGTATTCCGTTGGTATGGGGCGGTGAATTAAGCACAGAAAACATGTTTATGTGCAAAACATTTCCACATTCATATAACATGGACAGATTTATAATTATGCAAAGTGGGAATGACACAGTCTGGTTACCCGACCCACAAAAAAAGATATACCTGCCGGTCAGCACACTTGGCGGTGGCGATGGTGGTAACGGAACCGAAGACAGATTAACAGAAACCATAGCATCACAAATCGTTGCAGATCGTGATATGTAGCAAAAGGGAAAGATATGACATGTTCTGAATTTTTATCTGCGATGCAATCACGTGGCGCTGTTGTTTATGCGCCTGCGCACACCAATCAAATACTGTTATTAAATGGCGCCCTGCAACAACGCAGATATGCGATGTTACCGCCTGTAATACTTGAATTATATAATATGGTTGGCGCAATAAACATGGATACAGGATATATATTCGGTCCAAACGAAATAATGCGTGATGCAACATATCCAATCCCCAGTATATTAAAAGTAAATGATGACATTGCAACACTTGGCAAAACGGTTGGCAAAACAATATTCGGACGCAATGATTTATTTTGGTTTGCATTTGATGCGTTTGGCACATTTTATATGCTGGATAATTTAACATTGGCACCACTGCGCAAATACGATGATGCGTATCGTGCAATAACAGACTGCTTAATTTCTGGAAAGATTTAAATGAAAAAAATATCTGTATCTTTATCGGGTCACCAAACCAGCATAACACTGGAATCTGAATTTTTTGACGCACTGCAAAAACTGTCTGTACGGCAGAATCGTTCGGTCGCATCGATTATAAACGAAATCGATTCCACACGCCCAAGCGGACGAAATTTATCATCTGCAATACGTGTTTGGATATTACAACAAACAATCCTGCGCTTTAACAATAATTAATTTTGTGATTTATAACTCTGCCCAAAGAAATCGAATTCTCTTGCTTGATAATGTCCACCGGCATCCGCTGGCGACCATTTTTTTGTAAAACGTCCATTATTTTGTAACGAATCTAATATTTTACCATTTTTATCATCACGTCTTGAAGCGTTTTCTAACTCTCTATCATCAGATAACTTTTTCGTTTCTTTACCTACCCTTAATGTTATAGATTGATTTGTATGGCTATATTCATCATCTGTATCAAACGATACATCATCATATATCAAATACGCATCATATACGATTTGTTTATTTTTTATAAAAGAATCTTTCAGATACATCATTTTACGAACTGTGCTACCAACCGCTTCTTGTTCTGGCGTTTCATTTGATGTTTCATGAAACCACAACTCCTCATATTCATCGGGTATTTGAGTAACATTGACACACCATTTATCTGCATCTTCACAACCATCAAAATACGCAACAGCATCTTTACCCCAACGCCCAGGAATAAAACACATCTTTTCACAATGAATATCAGCATCTTTGTGTTCATTTGCATAATATTTTTTTGCAGATTCACGCATATAAAGAGCATTAGACTCATCCCCACTTTCCCACACAGTATCATTTCTTTTTTCGACCTGTGCCTTGAAATCATCCATCCATTCTTTACGCAATGTTTCATATGCCTTGACTGCCAACAAATTACGAACATGGATTAATTTTTTATCACCGTCCATCGCATCTATTTTTGCCCAATCTTCATCCGGCATCAGTTGTTTTGCCTCTGCCATAATTGCATCTGTTTGGTCATTATTTGGCAATGTTGATTTTGATATCGTTGACTGTGCATTTTGAAACTTATCAAGTCCTGATTCATACAAATCTTTTGCATTTACATT
>JAFOXU010000066.1 GCA_017425725.1 Alphaproteobacteria bacterium
CTATGAATATATTTTAACAGGAATTGGAAATCCATTAACAATTAAGAGTCCAAAAGTTCAAGCATTTTTAGAATTCTTTTATGCTTTTTGTAATGAATACGACATTCCGCTGGAAATGTTTGAATAGCAACAGAAATGTAAAACCCATAAAAAAACCGCCCAAATGGGCGGTAGATTTATTTTTTCATAATAATACCGCGAATAAAGTTTATCGGGATTATTACTAAAGACAAACCAAATATTAACAACCACTGATTTAATGATAACGGTGACAACTGTAATACAGAACCACCAAATGTAACAACCAACATTGTGCATACAATAATACCACATGCAACAACTATAAACATTGGATTTTTTGATAGTCCTAAAAATCCTTTGGTTCGCACACAAAATCCGTTCACAACAGACATTATTACCAATAATGCAAATCGAGCGGACATATACGCCCCCGGGACATCGAATATATTATGCATCTGCAACAAAGACAATAATGCAAACACACAACAAAATCCAAATGTTGTCCATATAATTTGCATCATGACATTACGAGATAATAATGGTGCAGACTTTCCTTGGGCAGGTTCTAATAAATATTCATTATATGGCGGTTCGCCCCCAAATGCCAAAGAATTTAAACTGTCCATAACAATATTTATCAACAATATTTGCACAGCCGTAAATGCATCCAACCCAAATGCAATTGGAAAGACGATACTTAAAATCACCAAAGCAAAATTTATCGGTAATTGGAACTTTAAAAAACTGATAACATTATGAACAAATGTACGTCCCAGTAAAACACAATTCGCAATCGATAAAAAATTATTATCAGTTATGATGATATCACTTGCTTCTTTACAAACATCTGTACCGTCACCCATCGCAAACCCAACATCTGCCCCCTTTAATGCAGGTGCATCATTTGTACCATCTCCACACATACCAATGCACAAATTCAAAGATTGAGCCAAACGAACCAAACGCAACTTTGTTTCTGGAACAGCACGGGCAACAACCTTGATTTTACGCAAAGAACGACGGGCACGTGCATCAGTCCAAGAATCAAATTCAGATGCAGTAATCGCAATATCAGAATCTGATGTAATTATTCCGCAATCTGTGGCAATTGCACGTGCTGTATCCAAATTATCACCCGTTATCATCATGACCTGAACGCCTGACTTATTCATTGCATCAATCACACTTGGGACGCCATCACGCACGTTATCACGCATTGCAACCATTGATATAAAGATTAAATCATCAGGTAATGTGTCTTCGTCATGCCAATTAGGCGAAAACGCCGTTGCAACCAAACGCATTGCACGACGAGCATTTGACTGAATTAAATTCTGTAATTTTGTTTTATTTATCTTTTTTATCTGACCATCTGAATCAATATAAAAGCGAGCCTTGGACAAAATAACCTCAGGTGCGCCCATGTAATAACCACGATTACCATCCACAGATGATAACGCACCAGAAAACTTATTCTTGCTATTAA
Organism: Alphaproteobacteria bacterium; assembly: GCA_017425725.1. Classification (GTDB taxonomy): domain Bacteria; phylum Pseudomonadota; class Alphaproteobacteria; order Rs-D84; family Rs-D84; genus Enterousia. The sequence goes on from JAFOXU010000066.1 coordinate 1,508, forward strand.
ACACAATCCGAGATGACACAGGATACAATGACTGTATGTCTGCAATCTGCTTTGACACAGACTTCATCGATTCAAACAGCGCACGACTGGTTGAATTACCGCCAATAACATTTTTACGTTTATCAAATACACAATCACATGTTAATGCAATATTTTGCAAAAACATTTGTTTTGTATCGCCACCAGTTTCAGAATCAAAGCCCATATCAACACATGCGCCCGTAAAATTATGCACAGGCTGCATAAAACCATACGTTAATGTACCTGTTTTATCTGTACATAACAGTTGGATATTTCCAGATTCTGGAATCTTGTGTGGATTTTTTGCCAATATATTCGAGCGTATCATACGTTCTACATTTTGTCCTGTGATAATACCAATAATAAACGGCAAACCTTCGGGGACAGCGGCAACAAATATCGTCAGCGCAATCGTTAGTGTACTGAACACAACATACAAGCCCGACATATCATGTGATGCATCACCAGACAAAATACGAACTGTCAGTAATACCCCGAAAATTACCAATGCGCATATCGAGCCAAATTTACTGATCAAGGACGCTAAATTATCCAGTTGGATTTGCAATGTTGTTTTAACATCATCAATTGAATACAACGAAGACATTATCTTGGCGTTTTCTGTATTCGCACCAACACGTGTAACACGCATATAACATTCGCCACTTTTAACAGTTGTACCTGCAAACACACTGTAAGAATCTGTGTATGTATCTGCGTTAATTTGTGCAGAACTATCATATTTATAATCAGATGGAACGGCTGTTTTTTTTACTTCGTCACTTTCGCCATTTAATATTGCATTATTAACATCAACAGAGCCCGAGATTACATAACCATCTGCGCATATCTTTTCGCCAGAACAGAGTTTAACAACATCATTAACAACAACCATTGTGCTGTCCAAACGAACGGGTGCACCATTACGAATAACAGTCGCAGAGAACATCGATGATTTACGATATAACTTATCTGCACCACGCTGCGTTTTTAATTTAGTTACAACTGTCGTAAAGGCAACAACAAACAAAACAACACCTATACCAACAGCCTCATAAATACTGCCATACCCTGCGATTCCAAGACCTAAAAACATCAGCATCATAAACAGTAATACAAGGTTTAATTTATCACGAAAAACATCGACAAAGAAATCCCATGCAGAATACATCTTTGGGCGTGGCAATTTGTTTTCACCATATTTTTTTCGGTTAATTTCGGCCTGACGTGTTGTTAAGCCAATAATTTTATTCTGCATAATCACACTTCTCCTTTTTGTCATGCGTGATATTTTACGACAAGAGCTGGAATAAAATCAACACATAAACAAAAAGATTTACGATTAACCGTACATATTTAGATTGATTTTTTATCGATTTTATGGTATAATTAAATCCGTGTAAAGTGGGTTTGTGTACCCATTTTTTTTATTTAACTTTAACAATTTTAGCAAAGAGATAATATGTCAAGAACCATACAAATTCGGCGCGGCACTGCGGCCGAGCATGAAAATTTTATCGGAAAAGTTGGTGAAGTCACCATGGACACAACAAATAAAACATTACGTGTACATGATGGCGAAACCGCTGGTGGCATAATGCTTGCCAAGAAAAATGAAATAAACGATTATTTTGAAATCGAAGAAAACAAAAACGAAATCGTATTATGGGGTCGTCAATTTACAAATGTCGGAACAACTATTGCAACAGGCAACACAAGCATAGAAGGCGAGTATTCACTCGGCTTTACTGATAACAATGTAAAAATAGGAGTATTTCAATGCGATGTTCGTAATGCATCATCAAGCGGCAGCGCAGCAATATCAATCCGTACAGATGTAATGACCACAGAAACAATAGCCGTAGCTACGAATGCCTATATAAACATAGGAACAGTAACACTGCCATTTATAAATAAGATCTATATTTCATTCCCTATCCGCACAGGCGGCATAGATAAAGACACAAATATAAAATTTATTGGATGGATGTAAATATAAAACCCATCATTACGATGGGTTTTCTATATTTTTATTTTTGATAAAAAAAGGATATAAAATGAATAAATTTAAATATATGGGAGATGATAAAACTAAAATTTTTTATTTTACTTTTCCATTTTTCACAAAACAAGATATTGTCGTTAAAATAAACAACAAGCCCATATCTGGATTCAGATTGCACTGCACAACAAATGGCATGAATGCAGACATTCCCTTTTCTGGTGGCAAAATTACTTTTGCCACC
>JAFOXU010000201.1 GCA_017425725.1 Alphaproteobacteria bacterium
GATTTATTTTTGTATGAATTATAAATTTAATATTCCCTGTTCCTGCCTACGCAGGAATGACAAAGGTGGTGGCAGGAATGACACTACTTCGCTAAAACTACGTAGAGCAGGCGTTTTTTTTATGAGGCGAGCCTGAGAAAAACGAACCAAATAAATATCTGATTTATTTTTGTATGAATTATAAATTTAATATTCCCTGTTCCTGCCTTCGCAGGAATGACAAAGGGGGTGGTGGAAATGACAAAGGTGGTGGCAGGAATGACAAGAGAGAAAAACAGGATAACAGAGTAGGGTGGGGAAATAAAAACATCCCCGGGTTGGGGGATTTTTTAACTGAAACTATATAATTATTCAACCCAAATTAATGCTTCGCCACTGCCGCTGGATGATGTTGGGATTGTGCCATATTTTACAACGCCAGCAGTTGTTTGTGTTGCGTTTGCGACAGAAATAGTGTTGTTTTCAATTTTTACATTTGTGCCTTGTGTCAATTTGTTTTTGGCAATTTCTTCGTTTGTATATTGTTTTACGTGTTCAACAGCGCCACCAACGTAACCTGTTGTTGCAATCTTGGTATCTGCCGCAAATGCAGGTGATGTTAAAACTGATAAAAAAGTCAATAAAACTGCGGCTTTCATCGTGTTTCTTCCTTTGTTCGCTGTTATTATATCAAAAATCGTGATATTTGGTCAACAGGCAAATATTTATATTTGTGATATTTTTTCTAGAATAATCCAATCAGGGTTATTCCCAGTACTGCTGCGACAATTGCACCAATTGTTAATGGCCAAAAGTACTTGTTTACAATGGCGTTTGCACGTTCTTGGAAAAAATACAGTAATGTTGCAATTATCGCAAAGCGGCCCGTGCGGAATATTGCAGATACTGCCAAAAATAAAAATATTGGATACCCGATAAAGCCCAACCATATCGCCAATAGTTTATATGGTATTGGGGTCACGGCCGTCAAAACAATTATCAATATGCCGTATTTGCTGAACATCGGTTTTATTGCCGTTTCAATCAATTCTGGGTTTGAAAATGTTTCAATCAGCCAAATGCCTACAGAATCATACAGCCACATACCAATCATATATGCAATCGCACCACCAACAATTGAGCCAAGACTTGCAGCGACTGTTATTGGAAGCGCACGTTTTTTATTCGCAATAATTGGTGGGGTCATAAAAACCTCAGGCGGGATGAATAAAAATATTGATTCACATATTGTTAATAAAAATACAAGCCATGAATACCAACGTGATTCTGATTTCTTTAATATATATTCTGAAAATTTCATTTACATCCCCTGTGATAAAAAAATTTACTTGATTGTAAATTATTAAATATTAAATTACAATAACATAATAACAAAGATAAAGTTGGAACATATGCAAAAAAAACAATTTAATTCAAATCGTGGTGAACGTATCGCAAGCAAGGTGCAAACACTGGTCGCAGAAATACTGCGTGATATTTATGGCGATGATAAAATTATTGGTGGTGTGTCACTGGTCGGTGCAGATGCGCATGGTGGGTTGCAATTTGTGCGTTTGTTCTATTATACTCGTAATCCAGATATTAATGCGGTGCAAAAAAAATTGGATGAAATTACACGGTCTGTGCGCTTTGAATTGGCAGCACGCATGAATCAAAAATATGTGCCAGATATTCGCTTTGCGTATGATGATACGTTGGAACGTGCTGCCAGAATTGATGAATTATTAAATAACTTGAAATAGTAAAAAAAATACCTTGCGAATGCGGTAATACTGGTTTATCATTGCCGCATGAAACAGACTAATATTAGAAATTTTTCCATTGTTGCACATATTGATCATGGTAAATCAACGCTGTCAGACAGGTTGATTGAATTTACAGGTGGTTTGCAATCCCGTGAAATGAAGGCCCAGGTCTTGGATTCGATGGATATTGAACGTGAACGTGGTATCACGATTAAGGCGCAAACTGTGCGTTTGAATTACAAGGCAAAAAATGGCGAAACGTATCAGTTGAACCTGATGGATACACCAGGACATGTGGACTTTTCATACGAAGTGTCACGGTCGTTGGCCGCATGCGAAGGTGCGTTGGTCTTGGTTGATGCAACCCAAGGTGTTCAGGCGCAAACACTGGCAAATGCATATTTGGCATTGGATAATGATTTGGAAATGTTGCCGGTGTTGAATAAAATTGATTTGCCATCCAGTGATGTCGCAGGAACACGTGAACAAATCGCAGATGTTATCGGACTGGATGCAAAAGATGCGTTGGCTGTGTCTGGAAAAACAGGCGATGGTGTGCCGGAATTGTTGGAAGAAATTGTTAATAAATTACCACCACCACATGGTGATGAAAATGCATCGACACGTGCGCTGTTGGTTGATTCTTGGTATGATTCTTATTTGGGTGTTGTGATTTTGGTACGTGTGGTTGATGGTGCGTTGTCTCGTGGTCAGAAAATTAAATTTATGGCAACTGGTGCAGAATATGTTGTAGATAAAATTGGGTACTTTACACCAAAAATGGTTAATGTCGATAAACTGAATACTGGTGAAATCGGGTTTATTATCACAGGTATGAAGACAATTCATGACTGCAAGGTCGGCGATACGATTGTTGATGCAAGGGCAGAAAATGCACAAATGTTGCCAGGCTTTAAACCGTCTGTGCCGGTGGTGTTTTCTTCGTTCTTTCCGGTAGAGGCAGATGATTACCCAACATTCCGTGAAAGTGCAGAAAAGTTGGCATTAAATGATGCATCGTTTATGTTTACGGTTGAAAAATCTTCTGCGCTGGGATTTGGATTACGCTGTGGATTTTTGGGTTTGCTGCATATGGAAATTATCAGTGAACGTCTGTCACGTGAATTTAATTTGAATCTGATAAATACTGTGCCAAGTGTGCTGTATAAAATTCATATGCGTAATGGCGAAGTAATTGATTTAGAAAATCCTGCAGATATGCCAGAGGCAACACGAATCGCATCTATCGAAGAACCATGGGTGCGTGCAACAATTATGATGCCTGATAAATATATGGGGGGCATTATGTCGCTGTGCGCAGAAAGACGTGGTGTCCAAGAAAATATTTCGTATGTCGGCAATCGTGCGGTGTTGGTTTATCAATTGCCATTGGCAGAAATTGTGTTTGATTTCTATGACAGGGTGAAATCTATATCGTCTGGATATGCATCGTTCGACTATGTGGTGTACGGATATCAGGCATCTGATTTGGTCAAGGTTAATATCTTGGTTAACGAAGAAAATGTAGAACCGTTGTCATTTATGTGTCATCGTTCGTTTGCAGAAAAACGTGGTCGTCAAATTGTAGAAAAATTAAAAGACTTGATTCCACGTCATCAATTTAAAATACCGTTGCAGGCCGCAATCGGTGGAAAAATTATCGCACGAGAAACTATTGCTGCATATCGTAAAGATGTTACTGCAAAGTGCTATGGGGGGGATATAACACGTAAACGTAAACTGTTGGAAAAACAGAAAGAAGGTAAAAAGCGTATGCGTTCTTTTGGTAATGTAGAAATCCCACAGTCTGCATTTATTAATGCGTTGAAAGTATCTTAATTATAAAGGGCTTGGTTATGAATTGGTTTATTTATTTAGTTAAGACCC
>JAFOXU010000120.1 GCA_017425725.1 Alphaproteobacteria bacterium
ATCGAATCACCAACATTTGGCAGAACAACATGTGGCAATTTTGTATCTGTTTGATACATCAATGTACCCATATTTCCACGAGCAACCTGTCCCCACAACACATCACCAATTTCTGACACATTTGATTGTTGCAACATCAGCAATTCCGAATCGTCTAACGCAAATCCATGTGCCTTGGCAGAACCAGACAAACTGGAACCGGCACCAATTTGTGTTTTACATTGTATAAACACAGGTGCATCTGATTGTTTTGCATTTTGAATCGCACGATTTATCCGCACGAAATCATCACCATCCACAGTTAATGTTTTCCAGCCAGCCGCCGCCATACGCTGTATCATATTAATATCAGTCTGGGCAACCCCATCAATACTGACCCCATTATCAGCCCATAATAAGACCAAGTTATTTAATTTATATCGTCCCGCAAAAGAAATCGATTCGGATGCAACACCTTCCATCAAATCGCCATCTGAACATAAACAATACACATACGAATTGGTCTTGTTTATTTTTTCAGCCAACGCCATACCAACCGCATTTCCAACACCCTGGCCCAACGGCCCAGTTGTTGCATCAACACCATCAATTCCATATTCTGGATGACCCGGCAGACCACCGATTTTTCTGAACGTTTCTAAATCGCCAATATCATATCCAACCAGTTTTAACACTGAATATAACAACGCACTGCCATGTCCAGCCGACAAAACAAACCTGTCACGACCAAGACGTAACCAATTTGCAAAAACACATGTAATTATATCCGCACATCCCAAAACAATTCCAACATGACCACTGTGTGCACAACGCAATGCATACAACGCATGCGAACGCACCGAACGAGCCATTTCTTTTAAATCTTTGGAATTATATGTCATGTATGATATTATAACATAAAAAAGGATGATATAAAAATGTTAAAAATATGGACAGATGGCAGTTGTCTTGGGAACCCTGGTCCAGGCGGATGGGGTTTTATTGCCACAGACGGCACAAATACAGCCGAACGCAGTGGTGGCGAACAAAATACCACAAACAACCGCATGGAATTGATGGCTGTGATACGTGCGCTAAGTGCGGCAAAAAAACATGAAGAACTGGAAATTCATACCGACAGCCAGTATGTCAAAAACGGTATGTTAACATGGCTACAAAATTGGAAGAAAAACAATTGGCGCACATCAAATAAAAAACCTGTCAAGAACCAAGACCTGTGGCAAGAATTAGATGCATTGGCATCAACAAAAAAAATACATTGGTATTGGGTACGTGGTCACAACGGTGACGAAATGAACGAACGTGTCGACGTTCTGGCACGAACCGCCGCTGAAAACTTAAAATAATAAAAAAATAAAATCCCCCGAACGGGGGATTTTCTTCACCTTTCTTTCATTAATTCACACTGTCATCATAAACAGAATATGTCTGTCCATTATGTTTGATTTTCAGTGTCTTGGTGGCGCCAGCACTCATTTTCTTGGTTCCAACAACCATGTTGCCATAGAATACTGCATCGCCAATCTTTACATGCAATGATACATCTGTCTTTTCAGCACTGCGCAAATACAAAGTCTCGCCATCAACATGTAATATACGTCCACAGTCACCTGCTTCGTCTGCACCTTTGCCGTATCCAATTGTTGTTAATCCAGTTAATCATGCACTACGTGACGATGCTGAATTATAATTTACAATATGTGCCACCTTGTAATATTTTGCACCAACATTTGTACAAGATGCATCTTTTGCTTTTGCAAGATATGAACCTCCCGCACAACGTATCTTGCATTGCTCAGCCTTGGTCTTACCTTTCGTAGTATCATATGTATATCCCGATGGACATGACGAACAACTTGCTGAACCGGCAACAGCATAAGTTGGCCCTGTACATTGTGTCACAGACGAACCGTTACATGCATAACCCGCTGGGCAATCTTCCCATTTTACATAGAACGTCTTGTCACCAGTACTGCCTTTTGGAATCGTGTTAACGACCGTGCTTTCTGACAATGCACTATCTGTATGCCAGCTTACAAACTTCTTGCCCTCTTTATACGCAACTGTCGGTAAATTAATCTCTGTTTCAACATCATATAACGTCGGTGTTAGACCAGATATCTCATTATCTCCATCTTTATAGGTAATAGCATACCCTACAATATTCCACATGGCTTGGGCATCCGCAGTACCACTGTATACTTTCAGGTTTTTATAGTCACAAATAACCGTTGCACCCGCTTTAAACTTTGTCATACTCTCACTTGATGACGTATCGCCAAATGCCCATCCAGCAAAGCTATAACCAGAACGACTAATCGTAGGTAATTTAAAACTTTCACCATATGTACATGTAATATTACTTAATTCTGTACCACCGTTTTCAACATAGTTTATCGTAATTGTATTACCTTTCCATCTTGCATACAACGTTGTCGCTGCTGCCTTGTTCCAACTGCGTGCAGATGCACCGGCAGACGTATAGTACTGGGTGCCACCAGTTGTTGCTTCCGTGTC
>JAFOXU010000012.1 GCA_017425725.1 Alphaproteobacteria bacterium
CAGCGTTGCTTTGACTATTGTGCGGCACGCATGTTAAGTGTATTGAAATTGGCGGGATTTAATCAATTGGATTTGCCTGCGATTGAACGTGCCGAGGTTTTAACAGATAAAGATAATTGGGACGAAATTGAAACGCAGATGTTCTTGTTTCAAAAAGGCGATACCAAGATGGGGTTGCGTTATGATGGAACAGTTGGTCTGTCACGATATGTGGCTGGGCATCTGAATGATTTGACTTTCCCATTCCGTGCAAGTCAATTTTCAAAACGTTATCGTGGTGAACGTGCACAACGTGGTCGTTATCGTGAATTTTATCAGATGGATATGGATATAATGGGGGTTAATTCGTTATCTACGAATTATGATGCAGAAATTATTTCTGTTATTCAGCGCACATTAAATTCTGTATCTGAATTTATTGGTGAAAATGGTGTTCGTGTCGGATCAAGGCCATTCTGGGATGCGTTGTTTGATTATTTGGAATTGGACGCAAATCAGAAAAAAGACGTCTTCGTTTTGATTGATAAAAAGGATAAAATGGGCGAAGATGACTTTGCCGAAGGGTTAAAAGATACGTTAAATGACACAGAAAAAGAAAATCAGATTAAATCAGTGTTTGCAAATGGTTATTCTGAATTTGTTAACAAATCTGACAACTTGGATGCGGCGATTTCTGAATTAAATAAGTTTATGGAAACGCTGGAGGTGTTTGGTGTAAAAAATGCCGAAATTGATTTATCAATTACACGTGGTTTGGCGTATTATACGGGGCTGGTTTTTGAATTTAAGTCATTAAAATATCCAGACTTAGGAACGGTTGCTGGTGGTGGTCGTTATGCTGATTTAGCCGGAAAATTTAGTAAAACTAAAATTATTGGGGTTGGCGCAGCGATTGGTTTTTCAAGAATATTTGTTGCGTTGATGGAAAGTGGCTCGATAGATTTAAGTCAGTTTGAGAATCCAGTTGATGTGGCAGTGTTGTGTATGGGGAATGAAAATTTGCCATATTCTGTATCAGTTTTAAATGCGTTGCGTGATGAAAATATTGCGTCTGTTGCGTATTTAGAGACTGAAAAAAAGTTTAAAAATCAAATTGAGTATGCTGACAAAATAAAATCTAGATTCAGTATGATAATTGGCGAAGATGAAGCAAAAAATAAACTTGTTTCGCTTAAAAATATGCAAACTGGAAATCAGCAAACGCTGTCTTTGGTAGATGCAATAAAAACTATAAAGGCGATATAATGATTGTTGAACAAAAATTAAAAGATATTCAAATTAGATTTGCTGATATCGAAGCGCAAATGAATTCGGGCAGTGTTTCTGGTGATGAATTGACGAAGCTGTCTAAGGAATATTCAAGGCTGTCAGAAATTATTCCATTGATAAATGAATATTTTCAGGTTGTTGCCGGTATTGCTGATGCACGTGAAATGCAACATGATGCAGAGTTGCGTGAAATCGCAACAGAGCAGTTACATGAATTGAATCATCGTTTGCCTGATATTGAAAAGAATTTGCAAATTGCGTTGTTGCCACGTGACGATGCGGATGATAACAGTGTTATTATGGAAATTCGTGCGGGTGTTGGTGGCGAAGAGTCTGCACTGTTTGCAGGTGATTTGTATAATCAATATAAATCTTATGCGTTGCGTCAGGGTTGGAAGGTAGAAGTTATCGAAGAAAATGCGACTTCTTTGCGTGGTTATAAAGAAATAGTGTTTAAAATTGATGGTGCAGGGGCGTATGGTCGTATGAAATTTGAATCTGGAATTCATCGTGTGCAGCGTGTTCCAGAAACCGAGGCTGGTGGCCGTATCCATACCAGTGCAGCATCTGTGGCAGTGATGCCAGAGGCCAAGGAAATAGACGTTGTTATCGAAGATAAAGATATTCGTATCGATATTTTCCGTGCGTCTGGGGCAGGTGGTCAGCACGTTAATAAAACCGACAGTGCGATACGTATTACGCACTTTCCAACAGGTATTGTTGTGACGTGTCAAAATGAACGCAGTCAATTACAGAATAAGATAGCGGCAATGTCTGTTTTGCGTTCTAAATTGTACGAAAAACAACGTATGGAACAAGAAAGTGCAAGTAATGCATCACGTCAATCCATGGTTGGATCTGGTGATCGTAGCGAGAAAATTCGTACATATAATTTTCCAGAACAGCGTGTAACTGATCATCGTATTAAACTGACGCTATATAAACTGGATGATATATTGGCAGGCGGTGTTGCGTTGGATGAAATGATAGATGCGTTAATTGCGGCGGATCAATTAGAGCGTTTGGCAAATATGGAATAAAAAACGCCCAGTTGGGCGTTTTTTTATTATTTTAATTATTGTTTGGGGTTATTTGTTCGTTGTGTCTTTGTGTTGGTTATAAAAGAGTATAAATAAAGTAAATATCATAGAAACAAATAAAGATATGTGTTGCGCTTGTGGCATAAGTGTGTTGCATACGGTGGATACGGTGGGGCTGTTGGTGTGGCAACTCCAACACGGGAAATATGATGAAGGTATGTCAACAAAATAAGGATATGTTGATAATAATGATAAACATGCGCAATACAGACATAGACAGATTATGGCAGGTAATACAAATCTGCATATTTTGTGTATGATCGTCTGTCGTGAGGCGGGTTTTGTTTTGGGGGCTTTGACTGTTTTTCTTTGTAAAAAGTATATTAATAAACATAAAATGGCGAGTCCTATTGAAATATAGAACATTTGACTCCACCATGAACCCTTGGGGCACCATTCTAGTGGTATCCTTTTGCATATGAAAAATAAAACA
>JAFOXU010000110.1 GCA_017425725.1 Alphaproteobacteria bacterium
GTGGCTAAATCAAATGCAGATTGCCATTCTGATGTTTTTGGCGGATATTTTATCAATCCTGCCTTTTCCATAAACATTTCCAACCCTTTACTGTTCAGACACAATACAGGTATTGTTGTTTTGGGTTTACGCATTTGAATAAAATCTGGCATTTCAGATTGAAATTTTTCCAATAATCTATTCATTTTTCTAGAATCATTTGATGGAATATTTTCGTCCAAAGATAAATCCAGCGCAGATTGCCATTCCGATGTTTTTGGTGGATATTCTATATAACCTATTCTTTCCAAAAACTTTTGACGTGCATCACGATGCAGGCACAAAGTATCTGTCCCGTTTTCATTTCTACGCATCTGTATATATTCTGGCATTTCTGGTTGTAATTCTTGTAATTTTTAAAAATTGTACTGTAGTTTCCGCGTGGAAATGTTTTGTCTGCTGATAAATCGGAAGCAGATTGCCATTCTTTTGTTTTTTGGTTTGTGAATATTTTAAATAAATTTGCCATACTACCACCTTCTTTGCCTTGAATTATATCATAAAAAACACCTTGTTACCAGTATGGGTATCAAAAAGCCACCCAGTTGGGTGGCTTGTTATTAGATTGTATACCGATATTATTTTTGGTTTTGTTTGATATAGTTCGCAATAGCCTGTTTGAATTCAGCAACTGGAACTTGTTCAACAACATTTTTACCACTTTGTTGGTCACGATATTGACGCGAAACATCGAATGTAACATCAGAATATTTAATCAATGTATCCAACGCAATCATATCCTGAACACGTGCAGATGTAATTGTGTATGGCTTTTTGTTAATATCATACACACATTCAATATCTGCTGCCGCCAACGCAGCATACTCTTCATCTTTGAAGTTATAAACAACACCAAAGCCCAATTCTTGCAAACTGTCAGATGCCATATCAGAATATAATGGTCTTTTTGCCTTTGCCAAATTCTTTCTTTTCGGAGAAGCGTACAAAGTAACCCATTCTGAATTATCTGCCGCATCATAAGCGTTCAATTGTACACTTATCTTACATACACCGTGCAGAACTATTGAAGCCTCTGGTGCGTCACTGTTGTATAAATCTCGCATTGTTTTTCTAGCCATGTTTACCCCCTTTATTTTCATTTGCCCAACACAGATTTTAATACAAAGATTTTATTTGTCAAGCATTATTATGCGTTTTAAATTCTTTACTGCAATACAGCGGACCACACAAAACAATTTGACACTACGCATTTTTGCGGTTTTTTTGTTGGTTTTGCAATACTTTCAGCAGTTCGTAAGTTGTGTATTGAAAACACACACCGTTTCACAAATTTACGAATTTTCAAAAAGAAAAGGTTAGAAATCTAACCTTTTTCTTTGTCCATATTCATAGTGTATGTCTTTATTATTTTTCATATTCATGAACAATGTCTAAATCATGCGAAGATATATACATATTCAAGTTATATAAAGTTTCACAAGCATCTTTTTCGTGTTCTTGCAATTTTTTATCGGTATTTGTATATAACTTTATGTTATTTAAATCCCAATTCTTTGAAATTTTAATAGCTTCTTCTGCGGGAATTTCTACACGATGATTTGAGTACATTTTGACGGATTGACCATCTTTCGAATGTACATTTAAAGTGGTTAATACGTA
>JAFOXU010000083.1 GCA_017425725.1 Alphaproteobacteria bacterium
GATTTGTTGTTGGTGGAGTAAAAAATGCAGGAATTTATCTTAAAAGATGTTAATCAAATGCGTGCATGGGCGGCTGGTTTTGCCAAACAATTAAAGGCGCCTGTGGTCGTGGCATTACATGGCGATTTAGGAATGGGAAAGTCTGAAATTGCACGAACGATTATTCAAACGCTGCGTGGGGCAGATACTGTTGTCCCCAGTCCAACATTTACAATTGTGCAAAGTTATGATGGGATTTCTCATTTTGATTTGTACAGATTGATGGATGCTTCTGAACTAACAGAAATTGGCTTGCAACACGCAATTGAAAACGATATTACGTTAATAGAGTGGCCAGAAATAGCATCTGATATGCTACCAAATGATACTGTCAGGGTATATATTTCAGAATATAATGGTGGCAGAAAAATAGTTTTAAAGTAATTTTTACATTGCACGCAATAAATATCCACGTCTGAACATGCATCTGCGGTATGCACCGACTGTTTTTGATGCAGTGTTACGTGGTACAGACATTAAACTGCGTTGTCCAACGTCACGATATTCATTTGATTGAAATGTTACCCACAAACCGTCCCAATCAGGCATAATCGCACTTTGGTTTGGGGAAATTAACTTTGCGATACGGGAACGTGGCTGATGCGCTGGTTTGTTTATGCCAAGACACGCCTTGTGGTCACGAACAAATTGTTCTGTGGTTACTGCCTCATTCTCCCAGTTTAGGATTGTTGCGTCATCAATACTGCCACGATTGGCGGATGCGCATGCGGTTAATATCAATAAAAGTGGTAAAATTTTTATTCTCATGTTTTACATTATAATTTAATTGCCTTTTTGGGGCAATAGTTTTTATAATGTAAAAAAGAGAGAAAGGAATTTTATATGGCAATATCTGTTCAACGGTTTATTAAACTGGCAAATTTTTATAACCAAACAGCGATGATTATGTCGGCAATTTGCGTGAATAAGGGCGGAATTGCAATGGAAAATTATAATGGTCGTTTTTATGCTGCAGACTTGTTGGAATATATTGTAGAATATGGAAGACGTTTGGTAGAGGTGGATAAAAATTTGTCGCCTGAAATTGTAAATCTGATAAATCGATTTGCTGTTCAGTTCGAAAAAGTGAAAGATTTGACAACGCCAACACAAAAACCGATATATGAAATGTCGTTGGAAGAATTTGAAAAAATTATGAATATTTGATATAAAGTATTCATATGGTACAAAAGGAAAGGAAAATGGTCTTTTTGAAAAAATGTTTGTTTGGCTTATTATCTGTTTTGATAATGTTTGGTTGCGTCCAACAAAATCAAAAAAATATGCCTTTGTTTGATACGGTAAACGTTGTTGATAATTTGGTCATCGATGAAAATTCAGTGCCGATTTTCCCAAAGAAGGCAGCGTTGACGACAGATACTGCACGTAGGTTTTCAATAGAATTACCAAAAAGATGCGAAGTTGATTGGAATAATCAAAGGGTTGTGTCGGTTGTTCCTGAAGAAAAGGTGGAAACTGTTCGCTTGGGGGTTGGTGATGCGTTGCCAGAACTGAAAGTTGATGACTATGAATTTAAAGATTTGACGGTTAAACAGGCGCTGGATAAGTTGCTGATGGGTACAGATATTGCAGTTATAGAAGATGAACCGTTGTATGAAAAAATTACAGGTTCTATATCATCTGGTGCATTGGCTGATGCCGTTGAACTGATGACGAAAATGGGGCGTGTTTATTATTCTTATGATGCAAGTAATGGTGAGTTGCATTTGAAGCATCGTGCAAAATGGTTGATTAAAATGCCGCAAAATGAAACGATAATCATGGCGTTGTTGGATGCGATGCATGGGGCTGATATGCGTAACTTGTTGGTAAACTGGCAAGATAAGACAGTTGTGTTTGAAGGTAACTATCAAACGGAACGTGAAGTAGTAAAGATAATTTCTGATATTGCTGGTAAAAAATATATGATTGCGTGGGATATTGATGTGTATCGTGTGTATCCACGTACGGATAATCCAATCGTATGGATGAATTTGCTGCCTGCGTTTGGGAATAAAAATGTAAAAATGTCAATACCGGGTGTGGTTGGTCGTACATTGGTTGTTGGGCCAGAAATTAATACAAAGACATTGCAAGAGTTTTTGGGACAGCAGGCAAACGTTGTCTTGATTTCACAGGGGACATTTGCGATTCCAAATGGATGGCAATCAAGATTTGATATCGGACAATGTGGCAAAGAAGAAAGATTAGAGACAGATTTAATTATTGGTGCAACAGGTACATATGGTGATTATGGTGGACGTGACAAGATTGATGCAAAAATTGTTTTGCGTACGTCAAATGGTGAATTGTCTTCATTTAATGTGCCATCATCTGTTGGTGATAATTATGTAATTGTTGGTATCCCAACGCACTCATTTGTAACAACGCCAGAGACACTGGTTTCGCCATTTGCAGAATTGGTTGTGTTTATGTCGCCTCGTATAATTTCTATTATGGATGGTGCAACAGGGCATGATGATAGTACCGAAGAATTAATCGGTGATGCATTACGTGATTTTTTGAACGAATAAGGAAATTTTGATGTTTTCAAAACTGGAAAGAAAAATTGCTTTTAGATATCTTGGTGCCAAAAAACGTGGTTTTGGGTCTGTTATTTCATGGGTGTCATTAATTGGTATTACATTGGGTGTTGCAACATTGATTGTTGTAATGTCTGTTATGGGCGGTTTTCATGATACACTGCTGGGGCGTATTATTGGTATGAACGGACATGTTGTTGTTTATCATCAGGATGGGGCAATTTCAGATTTTGATTTCCTGATTGATAAGATGAAACAAAACAAGGTTGTTGCTGAAAATGTCGTTGGAATTGTTCCAATTGCCGAAGGGCAGGTTATGGCAACCGCAAATGGAAATAATACAGGTGCGATGGTTCGTGGAATACGTATGTCTGACTTGGCAGAAAAGACAAAAACAGGTACACGTATTTATGGCAAAGATTTGTCTGCGATAACAGATGGTGAACTGGTTGCAGGTGCATCCCTGACACGTGCATTGCGTGTTGGTATGGGTGATAATATTTCATTGGTGTCTGCAAATGGCGCAACACCAACACCATTTGGCTCGATGCCACGGATTATGTCGTATCCGGTTAAAAGTTCCTTCTTTATGGGGATGTATGAATATGATTCTGGGTATATATTTATGCCGTTGGAAACAGCACAGAAATATTTAAATATTCCAAATTCTGTAACGCATATTGATTTGTTCTTGAAAAATCCGGAAGATACCACAGATGTCGCCAAGGCATTGGGAACATTATTGCCAGATGGCTTTGTTGTTCGTGATTGGCGTGATTTAAATCGTGGGTTTGTTGGCGCATTACAGGTTGAATCAAATGTTATGTTCTTGATTTTGTTGCTGATTGTTATTGTGGCTGCATTTAATATTGTATCGTCCTTGGTTATGTTGGTCAAAGACAAGAATAAAGATATTGCTGTGCTGCGTACGTTTGGTGTGTCACGTAAATCAATGATGAAAATTTTTGTTTTATCAGGAACATCAATCGGTGTTATTGGTGCGTTCTTTGGTTCGATATTGGGTGTTATAATTGCAATTTATATTGAGCCAATCAGACAATTTTTCCAATGGGTAACGGGTCGTGATTTGTTCCCTGCGGAATTATATTATTTATCTGAATTACCGTCTAAACTGGTATGGTCAGATGTGTTGGGTATTGCATTAATTGCTGTTGCATTGGCGTTTTTGGCAACGTTATACCCTGCATGGAAGGCTGCAAACACAGACCCAGTAGAGGTGTTGCGTAATGAATAATAGATAGAAGGACTGTTAATAAATGGCGAATATTTTAAATTCTTTGTCACGGGTAAAGCAGGGCGATATTGTTCTGTCGGTGCGTGATATTAAAAAGACTTTTGTCGAAGGTGGTCAGCCATTGCACATTTTGCGTGGTGGTGGTTTTGATTTGCATCGTGGTGAAATTATTGCGTTGGTTGGTCAGTCTGGATGTGGTAAGTCAACCTTGTTACAGTGTGTGGGATTACTTGATAAACCAAGTGGGGGCAGTATTGTTATTGGTTCTGCACCTGTGCATAAAATGGATGAAGATATGCGAACAAAAGTTCGCAGAAATAAAA
Organism: Alphaproteobacteria bacterium; assembly: GCA_017425725.1. Classification (GTDB taxonomy): domain Bacteria; phylum Pseudomonadota; class Alphaproteobacteria; order Rs-D84; family Rs-D84; genus Enterousia. The sequence continues at coordinate 4,161 of JAFOXU010000083.1, forward strand.
TCGGATTTGTATATCAGAAACATAATTTGTTGTCTGATTTTACTGCACTTGAAAATGTAATGTTGCCAATGTTGGCAAATGATATGGATGAAAATTTGGCAAGTGAACGTGCAATGAAATTGTTAAAGGCAACAAATGTTGCACATCGGGCATCGCATCATCCAGGGGAAATGAGTGGCGGTGAACAACAGCGTACAGCATTGGCACGTGCGTTGGCAAATAATCCTGATATATTATTGGCGGACGAACCAACAGGGAATCTAGACCCACAACATGCAGGGGCTGTATTTGATTTGTTGTTGGATATTGTGCGAAAAAATAAAATGGCAATGCTGTTTGTGACGCATGATATGAATTTGGCAAATAGGGCAGATAGAAAAATAACTATTCACAACGGCGTCGTTCAATAGTATAATAGAAGAAAAATAGGAGAGGGAATTATGGCAAAAACAAACGCAAAATCTAAAAAAATATGCACGACGATTTGTTCGCGCAACCAAAAGAATAAGTGTTGGTTGGCGGCTGTGTTGCTGTTTATCTGCGGTTTAATGACCGGTATTGGCAGTGGACACAATGTTGTGAAAGATAAATCGTTGGCACAAGTTGCACAGGATTTGCAACAGCAATCACAGCAAAAAGAAACATGTGCTGTTATCGAAGATATTCAGTTGGGATATTTGGTTGATGAAAATTCGTCTGATATAAATGCTCATAAAAGTAATATCCGTATCTATGAAACGTTGTTCCAACATGGATGCCCAGAAAATAAAAATTCTTATCGTGCGGCAATTGCACGTGAAA
>JAFOXU010000190.1 GCA_017425725.1 Alphaproteobacteria bacterium
ATGATAAAATGTATTTGTTATAAATGTAGGAAAAGGACTTTCTGATGAAAACACTGACAAAAATGTTGTTGAATTGTTCAATATTTGCATTGTTGCCAATTATCGCAAATGCGGCTGGAACGTACTATACAGGTGGGTATCAATCGCCCCAGACCAGATATAATCAGACGGGATATGCACAGCAACGTGCCAGAACAAATAATTATTCGCAACAGGGGATGTCTGCGTATTCACGTAATCAATATTCTGGATATACGTCTGCAAATCGTAATAATACATACACACAAAACAGAAATGCGCAACAGGTAAAATCACAGCCGCAAAATGTTGTTGCTGGTAATGGTTTTACACTGGGGGCTGGGTTTTCACGTCAGACAAGTATGTGGGATTTTAAAATGAATACCGCAGGTTCAAATCTGCACTATGATAATATTGACTGGAATGTGTTGGATATAAATGCAGGTTATGTATTTGGTAACAAGACCAAGGTTGCGGTTAATGCAGGATTTCAATATGGTATGCAGGCTGGCGAATCAACAATGGTGGACGATGATATTTCGCATGGTGGGTATTTGGCTGGGCTTGTAAATGGAAAGGCCGGAGATGGCAGTTTGTACGAGTTTGAAAAGATAGGACACGCCTTGTCAATCGGTACCAGTAAAGATGGATCTATGTTCGGCTTTAATGCAGGGGTTGGTCTGAAAGATTTCTTTAAGTTGGGCAAATTGAAAATGACACCGTCAATCGGATGGCGTTACCTGAAATATACTTTGGAGACAAGTAATAACAAGGGAATTGTTTCTGTTAACGGTAATTTTGATAATTCTTGTATAACATTGGATGATGGTTCAACACAGTGTTTTCCGCTGATTGTATTGTATGACAAAATCGGTGGGGGTACACCGTCAATTCCAGGATATACATATTTTGATGAAAATGGGGCGCCACTGACGGATGTTGATGGTGACGGTTGGTTGGATGGCGATGCTGCTTTTGCTGCTGTTCAGATTCCATCAGGTTATGGGTATGTGGATGCTGATGGTAATTATTATTTTGATCAACCGGGGGTCAGCCATAAATACGATGTTGAATGGTCTGGGCCGTATATCGGTTTGGATATGCAATATGATATTAATCAAAATAATTTAGTAACTGCGAATGTTGAATTGGGATTGCCGTCATATACTGCAACCGGGGATCAGCCATATCGTTTTGATTGGCAACATCCAAAGTCTGTCGAAGATAAAGGTGATATCGGCAGCGGCTTCCATTTCGGCGCAGGTGCAAGTTGGAGAACTGCGATAACAGATAATATTGCATTATCTATTGGTGTGACATATGATTACTATACTGTTTCTGATGCACAGGCCACGACATATATGAATCCAGAATATGGCGAAGCAGAGTATCAATATGCATTTACATTATGGCAGGGCCTGTTGAATGACACATGGGGATATACTTATTCTGATGCACAGATTGAATACTTTATGTTAAATGGGGTCAGTCTGTCAGATGGTATAGAAAATACGGACGGTGAAATTGTGCAGATAGATCCAGAATATTTTGCACAAATTCGCGCAAACGGTTGGAAAGACACAGCAAAGGATGAAATAGAATCTTTCTATAAGTCATTGGGAATTCGTGTCGGTATAAATGCGAAGTTTTAAGGGAAAAAACAAGTGCGTATGGTAAAACAATTTTTTATGGTGTTGGCGGTACTGTTCGTTGCAACTGGGGCAGGGGCGACTGAATTGCGTGGGACGGCATCGGTTAATGTAACCAGCGATACTGCTGTTAATGCAAAAAACATGGCGTTTGATGATGCGACACGACAGATTGTTACCAATGTGTTGCGGCAATATGTTGATGTAGATGCACTGACAACGGCTGTCAAGGAAGCAAATAAATCAGAATTATCAAATCTGATTTTGTCGTCCAGTATTGATGGTGAACAGACATCGGATACCACATATTCTGCCAATGTTTCAATGATAATTGATGTTGATGCGGCACGTGCTTGGTTGGATGAAAAAGAAATTCAGCACTGGTTACCAAATAATACAGAACAAAATATGTTTAACGTTGTTGTGACATTGTCAAACAGGTTGGCTGATTGGGCGCAATTAAATCAAATCGCAAATGCGGAAAAGATTGATTTGGGAACAAAAAATATTAATGGAAATGTGGTGACGTTACAGTTACCAACGTCTGTTCGTGGTGCATTTACAATTGCTGTGCGTGGTTCGGGTTGGAAATATTCTGACAAAGATGGCATTTTGCATATTTGGAAATAGTTTTTTGTATCTTGGGGGATGAAGTTGAAAAAAATATCGTTGTCTTTATTGTTATGTTTATTGCCAGTTGCATCTTTTGCGGCAGACGGTGCAAAGTTGGATTTAAATGTGCGTCGTATTGGATTGGAATGGTCAAAAACAGATGTGCAAAATGCTGATAAATATGCAGATTCGCCTGTGTCGGCACTGCATGCAGACAGCCAAGATTTTATCAAGGGGATTTTTGATACGGCCTTGCAATATTCCAAGGGCAGATTGCAGTGGGATAATACATTATTTATGGAATATGGCGAAACAAAACTGAAACCAGATAGTGGTGATACAACAGTCAGTGAAAATGCAGACGATATTATAGTGTCGACTGATTTATCGTATGCGTGTTGGGAATTTACAGGTTTTAAGTTTGGTCCAACTGTTCGTGGGGCGTATGATACAGAATTCAAGGCATCTGGGGATGCGCCACGTCAAAATATCTTGCGTTCTAATGCCGGTATTTCGTTGTTTGATAATGCAATTATAAAAAGTCTGTATTTGACCGGTGTGTATGAATATGATTTTACATACGCAGGTGAACAGACCAGTAAATTGGCAGCTGAAATTGGTTGGCGATTGGAATATCAAATTCGTGATGGGGTCAAGTTATCTACCAATGGTTACTATCGTGAATATTTAAGTTATTCTGAATATGTACCAACGGATTTAGAACGTGATTTAAGTGCTGTTGTGCGTCTGGATACGAATTTGTGGGGTGATTTAACGATGGGGCCATACGTTCAATATCGTCGTGCCCGTGCCCGTGGTGTTGATGTCTATGGCAGTAACTTTGTTATGGGCGTATCATTTAATTACATAACCTCATTTGGGTTGATTAAATAAAAAATCCCCAAATTGGGGATTTTTTATTGTAAATTTCTAAAAACAGTATAAGATATAATCGGTTAAAAATTTAAGGATTGAAATATGCCAGCAAAAACAGTTAATGATATTGTCGCATTGTGCAAACGTCGTGGGTTTATTTTTACAGGTTCTGAAATCTATGGTGGATTGGGCGGAACATACGATTATGGCCCATACGGTGTTGAATTAATGAAGAATATTCGCAACGCATGGTGGAATGCCATGATTTATTCACGTGATGATATCGAAGGACTGGATGCGGCATTGATTACAAATCGTCTGTTGTGGAAATATTCTGGTCACGAAGCAGGATTTTCAGACCCACTGGTCGAATGTAAAAAATGTGGCGCCCGTATGCGTCAGGATAAAATGAAAGATTTATCTAAATGTGATAATTGTGGCAGTACTGAAATCACAGAACCACGTGCGTATCAGTTGATGATGGGGCTGTCGATTGGTGCAACGGCTGATGGTGCAATAAATGCATATCTGCGTCCAGAAACAGCAACAACAACATATACAAACTTTAAGAACGTGTTGGATGCACGCCCACATAAACTGCCATTTGGTATCGCACAAATCGGCAAGGCGTTCCGGAATGAAATTTCCCCACGTGGATTTGTGTTCCGTATGCGTGAATTTGAACAGGCGGAAATGCAGTACTTTGTAAATCCAGCCGATGATGAAAAATTCCAT
>JAFOXU010000143.1 GCA_017425725.1 Alphaproteobacteria bacterium
TCTGTAAAATTCCTTGTATAATTCGCAGGCTAAAATTCTAAAAAAGGGTAATACAATGAAACAAGGAATTCATCCTGAATATCATGAAATCAATGTCACAAGAACAGATGGCAAGACAGTAAAAATGTACTCTTCTGTAAAGAAAGACTTGGTTTTATCAACAGATAATTTGAACCATTCTGCATGGACTGGTCAACGTTCAAACACAGGTGACAAAGGTCAACGTGCAGCAGAATTCAAAAGCAAATTTGCTGGATTTAATTTCTAAGATTAACTTTCGTCTGATGGGGGCAGCGACATGGAACTGTTAATTAAGGGTTCAACCGAATTAAACAAAATGTTTATGGCGTTGCAACGCACTGCGTCTGGTCTGCGCCGCGACTTTGGCGAGGTTGAAAACCTGCAACAGTCGTTACGTGGCGCACGTGACTTTGTGCAAAAAGCATCTGCCCGAATCGAAGAAAGTATTTTATCAGACCTGTTGTTGGTTCGCCCAAACGCAGGTTTATTAACACCAAATACAACACATGCCGGTGATGGGCGTGATGAATTTGTTTTGGCGTTATCTGGGGCGGCAAATTTTGTTCGTGGCAATCCACATTTTGCAATATCATTGGCATTGCGTTCAAATGACGAAACAAAAATTGCGCTGATTTATTCCCCGATTGATGAAAGATTATATTATGCCGAAGCAGAACGTGGTGCATACATATTTTCTGCATTTCATTCTGCAAGAATCAAGGTTTCAAACCAGAGCGAGGAATCAGATTTAACAATTGCATACAATACGTCTGACAACCGCCCAATGGTTGGCAACGCACGTATAACAGGCTGCCCTGCATTGGATTTGGCATGGGTTGCCGCAGGTAAATTGGATGCATACGTATCTAATCCGCTGGATTATGCAGAAATTGCCGCAGGTGACTTGATATTACGTGAAGCTGGCGGCAGAATCGAAATGATGGCAGATTTGGTTGCAACAAATGGTAAAGTAGAATTATAAAAATCCCCCATTTGGGGGATTTTTTATTTACGCAGACCTAATTTCTTAATCAAGTTTTCGTAATCTTCTGGATTACGTTTTTTGATATAGGCCAACAATTTTTTACGACGGTTAACCATCAACAACAGACCACGTTTTGAATGGTTGTCTTTGTGGTTTGCCTTCATATGTTCTGTCAAATTGCGAATACGTTCTGTCAGAACAGCAACCTGTGATTCAACGGAACCACCGTTGTCGTTTTCAGATACTTTATATGCCTGAATCAATTCAGACTTTTTTTCTTTTGTTACGGACATTGTATTTTCCTTTTTATTTTAAATTGTTCGTTTTGGTCGCAGTTTTCCGTCTGATACACATCCAATACCAATAAATAAATTATTGTTATAGACACGTTTCAGCCCGTCGTCTGCCGCCACTGTGATAAATCCACCGTTTTTATAAAAATCAGTATCTTTATCAGACAGATTCAGAACCGGAATGTCCCCCAGTCCAAAATCCACCGGCATCAATTTTTCATCAATGCTGGCACTATTATTAAACAGATTTTCCAAAAAATCAAGTTTTACGGCACTTTTGATATCAAACCCACCAGATTGGGTGCGTCGTATCATGTCAACTGTGGCGATTGTACCGCATAATTTTGCGATATCACGTGCGATGGAACGTACATATGTGCCACGGCTGCAACGGGTACGAAAATGCCAAGAGTTTTCACAAATACCCAAAAATTCCAGTTCGTATATTTCAACGTCACGTGGTGGAATTTCGATTGTCTGACCATGACGAGCCACGTCATATGCACGCTTGCCATCAACGTGCACTGCGCTATATTGTGGCGGAACCTGTGCGATTTTGCCAATCAATTTGGGTAATGTATCCAATACATCAGATTTACTTGGTACAATATCGTTGCGTTGAATTTCATGACCTGTGATATCCAGCGTATCTGTTTCAAATCCGAATTGCAATGAAAACAAATATTCTTTGATGTTTGGTGCAGTTTCTTCAATGAATGGAATCATCTTGGTTGCATCCCCAATTGCGATGGGTAATACCCCAGATGCCATTGGATCCAGTGTGCCGATATGCCCAAATTTTTTTGTGCCAATCATTCGTGCAATTTTACCACCGGCTGTTCTTGAAA
>JAFOXU010000031.1 GCA_017425725.1 Alphaproteobacteria bacterium
CAATGTTGCGTGCCAGTGGTATGTCATTACCTGAATTTGTTGCTGGTCATTCACTGGGTGAATATACTGCGTTATGTGCCGCAGGCGCATTAAGTGTTGGGGATACTGCAAAACTGTTACGTGTACGTGGCAATGCAATGCAGACTGCTGTGCCTGTGGGTCATGGATTGACTGCTGTTGTGTTGGGGATGGATATTGATGCACTGCGCAAAATTTGTGATGATGCAGGTTGTGACGTTGCAAACGATAACAGCGCAGGTCAGGTTGTTATTTCTGGTGCAAAAGATGCCGTAGAATCTGCCATGGCAATGGCCAAAGAGCAGGGTGCAAAACGTGCAATGCCATTGGCGCTGTCTGTGCCTGTACATTGTCGTATTCAACAACCAGCCGCAGATGCAATGATGGCGGCCCTGGGAACAGTTGAATTTAAAACACCGACTGTGCCACTGATTTCAAACAAAACATGCACACCATTAACAGATATTAACGAAATCAAAGATGCATTAGTCTATCAAATGACACATGGTGTCCGTTGGCGTGAAAGTGTTTTAAACATGGCACAATTGGGTATAACAGATATGTTGGAAATTGGCCCTGGGACTGTTTTGACTGGACTGTGTTCACGTATTACAGATAAAATAATCGCAAAAAAATTGGAGATATAAAATGTTTGATTTAACAGGACGTGTTGCATTAATTACAGGTGCCACAGGTGGTATCGGTGGGGCAATCGCAAAAAAAATGAAACAAGCGGGCGCAACTGTTGTTGTATCTGGGCGCAACATTGCAAAAATGAATGCAGAATTTGGTGATGAATACATAAAAATTCCATGCGATTTAGCAACCGAAGGTGGCGCAGTTGAATTAATTATGAACACAATCGAACAAGCCGGTAAAATCGACATATTAATCAACAATGCAGGCATTACAAAAGACACATTGTTAATGCGTATGAGTGATGAACAATTCGAAGATGTTATTAACACAAATCTGCGTTCTTGCTTTAAAATGTGCCGTGCCGCAATTATGCCAATGATGAAAAACAGATATGGTCGTATTATAAACATGGCATCAATTATTGGTGTTATCGGTGGGGCAGGTCAGGCAAACTATGCCGCAAGTAAAGGTGGTATGATTGCCATGACAAAATCAATCGCAGCCGAGGTTGCATCACGTGGTATCACAGCAAACGCAATCGCACCAGGATTTATAAAAACACCAATGACAGATGTTCTGCCAGAAGAATTAAAGAACACTTATTTGGCACAAATCCCAAGTGGTCGTTTTGGCGAACCAGAAGATGTTGCAAATGCATGTGTATTCTTGGCCAGCGAAGAAGCATCGTATATCAACGGTCAGGTTTTACATATAAACGGTGGCATGGGTCGTTTCTAAGATGCAAGAATTTGATGTCATTGTTATCGGTGGCGGTCACGCAGGAACAGAGGCAGCAGCAGCCGCTGCACGTCGTGGCGCACAGACTTTGCTGATAACGCAAAGCAAATCTGATTTGGGCGCATTATCTTGTAACCCAAGCATCGGGGGACCTGGTAAATCACAAATGGTTGCAGAAATAACAGCATTGGGCGGTGTTATGGGGCGTGCCGCAGACAGGGCAGGGATTCATTGGCGCACACTGAATGCAACACATGGGGCCGCAACACAGGCGTTGCGCGCACAAATTGAACGTGATTTATATCATAATGCAATTGTTGATATTTTGTCTGAATATAAAAATCTGAGTGTTGTTTTCGAACCCGTGACTGATTTAGACATAAAAAACAAAACAATCAATAACAAGTTTGTTGCAAAATCAATTGTTCTGACAACAGGCACTTTTTTACAAGGCGTTGTAACACGTGGAACAGAAAAAATTTCGTCCGGCAGACTGCAAGATGATGGTACGTACCAAGATGCAGATAAAAATATTTCAAATGTCTTATCTGAAAATGGATTTAAGATTTTGCGCCTTAAAACAGGTACGCCTGCACGAATAAAAAAAGAATCTATTGATTTTTCTGTATGCGAAATTCAACCTGGCGATATGCCACACGACTGGTTTGCCGATGGTGACGAAACAAATGTTTATGACAGTGTTTGTTATATAACACATACAACAGAACAAACACATAATGTTATTCGTGAAAACATAAAAAACGCCCCAATGTATAACGGCGACATTGTTGGAACTGGTCCACGATATTGCCCAAGTCTGGAAGATAAAGTTATGCGTTTCCCAGAACATACATCGCATCATGTTTTTTTGGAACCCGAAGGTTATAACAGCGATTTAATATACCCAAATGGCATATCAACCAGTTTTGGGTGCGCAGAACAAGACACGTGGATTCGTACAATCCCGGGTCTGGAAAATGCAGAAATTGCACGATATGGGTACGCAATTGAATATGATGCAATTGATGCACGTGCATTAAACGATAAACTGCAATCCAAAGATATTCCGTATATGTTCTTTGCAGGACAAATAAACGGAACATCCGGATACGAAGAGGCCGCCGCCCAAGGTTTGGTAGCAGGTGCAAACGCTGCGGCATATGCATTGGGAATCGAACCATTGATACTTGACAGAACAAACGCAATGATTGGTGTTTTGATTGACGATATAACAACACTGGGGGTTGATGAACCATATCGTATGTTTACATCACGTTCTGAATATCGTCTGTCATTACGTTGCGATAATGCGATTGCACGTCTGGGGCCAATTGGTGTAAAACTGGGGCTGACAAGTGATGCGTGGTACGAAAAAATTTATAATCAGAAAAAAGATATTATTTCCGAATATGATAAATTCTATGCAGGATATATTGCACGCAACGAACGTGAAATTGCCGCATATAAACGTGATGCAGATTTAAAAATTCCATCGGATTTTAAATATGATAATCTGCCGGGACTGACAAACGAATTGATTGAAAAATTAAATGCATCGCGTCCTGAAAATATTGCAGACCTGTCACGTATTTCTGGTATGACACCAGCAGGTATTATGGTTGTTATGCGTAAGATAAAAGGCACAAATAAATAAGGAAACTGCAATGTACGAAGGTATAAAAAAGAATATTTATTATGAACTGCGCACAAACGATGTACTGATAGAGAAAGCAGAAAACTATATCTACTATACTTTCGGTCGTTATCGCATATATAATTATTATGATTGGATGAGTATTGGAAAACTTAGTCCAGAAACAGGTGCGTTTGTTCTTATGAATAAATTCAGTTGGGATGATGATGAAAGCCCAACAGTCAATGCTACTTATGCAATATATATTGCGGCACGAAACAAGGCCGCAGGCAAAGAATACATTGACCCATATAGAAATATCCCTATGGATGTTGCAATAAAAGATTCAACCAAGAAGTTCGGCAAAAAAACACAAGAAGATATTGCTGACTTTCTACCATACGATATGCCAAAACAACAACAATTAAGAACAATCGTTAAAATGAAACGTTTGTTGGAACAGGCAATAAAAGAACATTATGCAAAACAAAAGTCTTGATAAATATACTTTTGTTAGATATTATTCCGTACAGCAATGCCGGTATAGCTCAGCTGGTAGAGCATCTCATTCGTAATGAGGGGGTCGTAGGTTCAAGTCCTATTACCGGCACCAGTTATAAAAAAATCCCCGTTTGGGGATTTTTTATTTTAATTTCTGTCTGTTTGCAAATGTGCGTTCACGATTTCCTAAACGTTGAATTTGCGCATCAATTGCTGTTTGCACACGCTTTTTTTCTTCTGCGTTTAACTGATATCTTGCATTATCTAAATTTGTTGGATATTCGGTAACCTGACCATTCTTATCACAACAAATCATTACAAAACCACTATCAGAATAAACATAATATTCTGTTGGCCATCTTTTTATCATTGTGGCTGAGTTTATAATATTTATAACATGTTTTACTGTCATTATACACTCCTTTGATTATTTTAAATTTTCTTTAAATTCTTTTACAAATTCTTCTTTGTTTTGTTGCTGTTTTGTTACATACATTAAACGTTCTTGCTCTATAAACAAGTTATACATTTTTTGAACAAAATCGACATTATGAAAATCTTGTGAAACCTGACGATTTGTGGGTATTGCCTTGACCATGATAGAAATTTGCAAGAAATTCATCTTTTTACCGTATTCGTTAACACGAAAAATAAAAGATATTTGTTCAGAACCACTAATCTTCCAAATATGGTTATCATGTCCACGTCCAAATGGTTGTATCTGTTTTGTTACTGTTTTTCCTTTTAGCGCAGTTTTTGTATATTCATAAATTTTTAATTCTGATCCTGCGCTCTGCGTTTTTTCTTTTTTGTTCATAAATATATCCTTTTAGCCGATTTAAGATACCACAACAATCACATTTGTCAATTTGTTAATACAATACTTGATTTTTTGTTTTCTTGCGTGTACACTGGTAAACATGAAACAAACAACAATAATTATTATTAAATAACTGGCAACTGCGCTTTGGCGGTGGCTGGGGCGTATGGACGCCCTTTTTTTAATGATAAAATGAATACGGAGTATTTAATTATGTCATACAAAAAAACAGACCCACGTGCAGATTTTCCGGCCTTGGAACAACAGGTTTTACAGTATTGGGCGGAAAACAATACGTTTGATAAGGCATTGGACAAGACCAAATCAGGACGTCCTTTTAGTTTCTTTGATGGGCCTCCGTTTGCAAACGGTTTGCCACACTGGGGACACTTGGGTGTAACAGTGGTAAAAGACATGGTGTCACGTTTCCAGACAATGAACGGTCGGTTTGTTAATCGTGAACTGGGGTGGGATTGTCATGGATTGCCTGCGGAAAATTCTGTCGAAAAGAAACAGGGCAAGTCTGCAAAAAACATCGTTGCAGAAGATGGTATCGATGCATTTTGTGATATGTGCCGTACAGATGTTATGACATATACAAATGAATGGAATCGTTTTATTACACGTATGGGACGCTGGGTAAAAATAGGCGACGAATATGGCTATAAAACAATGAACAAGAATTATATGGAATCTATGCTGTGGACATTAAAATCTTTGTATGAAAAGGGTCTGTTATACAAAGATTACAGCGTTAATCCATATGACTGGGTCAATGGTACCGTTGTTTCAAATTCCGAAGCATCACAAGACTATCGTGAAATTGTTGATGATGCAGTAACAGTTTGGTTCGAACTGGAAAACGGCGACAGGGTTATTGCATGGACAACAACACCATGGACATTGCCTGCAAACAGCGCACTGGCTGTAAATCCAAACATGGAATATCTGCGTATGCAAGATGAAGATGGTCATGTTTATATCGTTGCAAAATCAAGACTGGGGGCATATGAAAAACAATTCGCAAATGCAACACAGGTCGGTTCTGTGATGGGTGCAGATTTGGTTGGTAAACGATATGCGCCACTGTTTCCATACTACGCAGGACAATCTGATTTATTATTCCAAATAATCCCAGCAGATTACGTTTCTGACAGCGATGGTACGGGCATTGTTCATATTGCACCTGCATATGGGGCAGATGACTTTTGGGCTGCAAAAAATATAAACCCATATTTTCCTGTTTTATTAAACGTTGATGATTATGGTAACTTTGATGAAACCGTTATCGATTTCGCAGGAGAAAATATTTTCGCTGCAACACCACGTATCATAGATTGGCTGAAATCAAATGGAAAACTGGTAAAAAAAGAACAATATAAACACAGTTACCCATTTGGTGATCGTTCAAAAGAAAAATTAATCTATCGTGCAACAGATTCATGGTATATCGACGTACCAAAAATCAAGGATAAGTTATTGGCCAATAACGCCAAGGTAAATTGGACATCTGCAGGTGAACGTTTCCGTTCCTGGATAGAAGGCGCACGACCATGGTCAATTTCACGTAACCGTTTCTGGGGTATGCCATTGCCAATCTGGGAAAAAGATGGTGAATTTAAAATTTTTGGTTCAATCGCAGAACTGGAAGATTTTTTTGGCGTAACTGTTAATGATTTGCATCGCCCAACACTGGATAAATTAACCAAAGACGGTTGGACACGTATACCAGACGTCTTGGATTGCTGGGTAGAAAGTGGTTCTATGCCATGGGCATCATTACACTATCCATTTGAAAACAAAGAAAAGTTCGAAGAAACATTCCCTGCAGATTATATTATCGAAGGACAAGACCAAACACGTGGTTGGTTCTATGCATTGATGGTATTGGCAACTGCGCTGTTCGATAAACCTGCATTTAAGACAGTATCTGCAAACGGTATGGTTGTTGATGAAAATAAAAAGAAGTTTTCAAAATCATTGAAAAACTTTGTAAACCCAGAACAACAAATTGAACAATATGGCGCAGACGCTGTACGTTTGTTTATCTTGGGTTCAAACTTTATGAAGGCAGAACCTGTACCAGTTGACAGCGACGGAAAAGTTTTTGTTGAATCAACAAAAACAATTCAAACACCACTGTGGATGGCATATCACTTCTTTACGCTGTACGCAAACGCAGGTAATGTGACCGCAAAAATAATAGAGACAACTGATAATGCCTTGGATAAATATATATTGGCAGAATTAAACGTATTAATAGGTGTCGTTAAATCTGCGCTGGATGAATATAAACCAGACGTTGCAATCAAAGAATTTGTTCGTTTCTTAGACGTATTAAACAATTGGTACATCAGACGTGGTCGTGCACGTTTCTGGGACGAAGAACAAGATGCATTTGATACATTATACACAGTATTGGTAACACTGTGTCGTGTATTGGCACCATTTGCGCCATTTGTTTCTGAATATATATATCGCAATTTAACAAATGAAGAATCTGTTCATCTGACAGAATGGCCTGTATTCAAAAATGCAGACAGCACAATTGTAAACGATATGCGTCGTGTACAATCAATTGTATCTGTGGGTAAACAGTTACGTGAACAATATAAATTGGCAAATCGTATGCCGTTAAATTCACTGACTGTAGCAGGTGTTAATATGCCTGAATACGCAGATATAATCAAAGATGAATTAAATGTAAAATCTGTTAAATTTGATTCTAATATTTCAGATGTTGCAGACAGTTTTATATATCTGATTACACCAAAAATTGGCGCACGTTTGGGTGGTGCATTAAAAGATATTATCCCATCTGTTAAACGTGGCGATTATGAAATTGTTGGGGAAAAACTGTTGGCTGGCGGTTATGAATTAAACACAGATGAATTTGAAAATCGTCTGAATGTAAAGGGCGGTATTACAGGTGCCGCATTGCCAGACAACACAGCGGTGGTTGTATTGGATACAGAATTAAATGCAGAACTGATTGCCGAAGGTTTGGCAAACGAAGTACGTCGCTTTATCCAAGACACACGTAAAGCAGCAGGCTTGGATGTATCTGACAGAATCGTTCTGACATACAGCGCAGATCCTGCGTTAATGTCTGCAATTGACCAACATAAAAAACACATCATGCGTGAAGCACTGATTGTTGAAATGGTGGTCGGTGATGGTGAATATACAACAGAAATAGATGGATACAATCTGTCAATATCTGTACAGAAAATATAGGGTAAAAAATGAAGACTAAAAATTTGTATTGTGGCCGTATCGGATACGATTGTCCAAACAAGGATTTTGATGGACGCTGTAAAACCGGTGGACATATCGAAGAATTCGATGAATTCAAAGATTGTGAACACGTCGTAGAAGTCAAGGACGATAAAATGAATTTATTGGTCAGACACTTGTATATGGTTCGTTCTGATACAAAACGTGCCATAATTACAGCATCAATCCCAGAAAAAGTGTATCCAAATGACTTGTACTGTTCGTATGTTGAAACAGTGTGTCCATATCAGGCACATGGTGGAAAATGTACATTGGTACAATGTATGCCTTCTGGAATAACAAATTGTGGTTATCAAATAACACTGGACAAAGAAACAGAACTGGTGGAACGCTTGATTCAATTTATTCATTTTGACAAAGAAAAATTGTTAAAGCAAATCGAACAATTAAAACAAAATAAAAAATAAAAGGGTATATGTATGGCATGCATGAACAGTATTTGTCCGTTTAATTTCGGATTTAAATGTTCTAATGATTTATTCGATTGTATTGTGCGTAATTTATACAATACACAAAAGCAAACATATGCACGCCATACATATACAACCAAAACACGATAAAAAATGACGCCCCAACAATATTTTGAACTGGTTCCGCCAACAATCGATATGACAATTCGTTCTGAATTATATCACACGAACGAATTTAATTTTGCGGTGGCTGTAATCTTATCTGCGCAGGCAACTGACAAAAAAGTGAACGAGGTTACACCAAAACTGTTTGAAGTCGCACCAACACCACAAAAAATGTTGGCACTGGGGATAGATGGATTAAAAGAACATATTCGTGTAATATCTTTCTTTAATAACAAGGCGAAAAATATTATCGCATTGGCGCAAAAACTGGTTGATGAAAATATCACAGATACATTTTCAGAAAAATATCATAATCGTGATACACTGATGACATTACCAGGGATTGGGCAAAAGACTGCAAATGTTGTTTGTAACGTTTTATGGGGCGCACCAAATATCGGTGTTGATACGCATGTATTTCGTAATGCACACAGATATGGTTGGGTCGGTGATACAGATAATACGCCCGAGAAAGTTGAAGAAAAATTATTAAAAAAGATTCCAAAAAAATATCATTCAATTGTAAATCATGTAATGGTTTTGCATGGTCGATATGTTTGCAGTGCGCTGCGCCCAAAATGTGAAATGTGTCCTGTAGCACAGTTTTGCCCGTATACAGGAAAACGTACCGATTGCAAGAAATCATAAAATTACATAATATGTATATCGCAGACACTGCATGACAAGAAAAGGACTTTCTACAAGACCCGAACCCACATCCCTAGGTGCAATGTTTGTTCATAAAAAAAGTCGGCAAACACCGGCTTTTTTTATTGTTTTTTTAACAAACTTTGTACCGCCAATGGAAAATCCGGGGCATTTGCCAAATAAGAGCCTGATATTAACAAATTAGCACCTGCATCCCAGCATAATTGGGCATTCTTTTCATTTATTCCACCATCAACAGATATCAAAAACTTTAATCCATATTTCTTGCGTGTGCCGGCCAAAACAGATATTTTATGCAAACAAGACGGTTCAAATGATTGCCCAGCAGCACCAGGGGTAACAGTCATAACCATAACCTCGTCAATATCACGCAGAACTGATTTTAATAATGTTACGGACGATTCTGGATTTAATGCAATTCCAACACGTTTACCAGCAGCACGTACTGTGCGTATTGCGGCACGCAATCCAGATGTATTTGTTGACAGTATAATTGTGTCTGCGCCTGCTGCGATGGCATCTGCGGCCCAGATATTTGGACTTTCTGTCATTAAATGTACATGCAAGTGTGCATTTGTCTTTGAACGAATTTTTCGTAATTCTTCGATACTGCCAGAAATTTTATCAACGTAAAAACCATCCATAATATCAACGTGTATCATCGATATTCCACCAGATTTGAACATTGTATATGTTTCTGGTTGCGACATATCAAAACACAACGTGCTGGGCAATACAGGGATAAAGTTCGATTGTTTCTTTGGCTTTTTATGAAATAATTTCTTTATTTTATTTATTCGATTTGTCCACTTTTCTTGTCTTGCAATATAATGATTTCTGTGTTGCTGTTCGCTGCTCCATACGAATTCAGATAACGCACGAACAGATGCATCAATCGATATAACATCTGTTGTTACAGCAAATGCATTTTCAATAAAATCACGCAGGCCGTCAATTTCTGCGCCACCGCCCGTTAACACAATCCGACTTGGTTTATATTTTGTAAAGTGTGGCATACACAAGTCTTTTATCTGTTCAATAATTTTTGCAAGGATTGGTAATGCCACTTCGTTAATATCGGAACGTGAAAAATCGTATGCTGTATCCGCAGGTGTAAAACGGTCCATTTGGGTTGGTACCATTGATGTAACAGCACACTTTATCCTGTCTGCATCTTGGGCGTTCAGATTAAATTTTTCTGATATTGCATCTGTTATATTTTGGCCACCTAATTCTATTTTTGTGTGCCATATTGGGCCACGGTTTGTCCAGATTGATGCACTGGTAAACTGATTACCAAAATCAATAAACATTGTTGTTTGTTTATCTGTTCTGTATGCAGCGTTTTGTACAAAGTGTGGGTCATATACTGCCAATGGTTGAATATGCGCCATACGCAACAAATTATAAATTTTATTTACCCCATCAAATGAATAAAATATTGCAGAATATATCGATACAAGTTGTTTATCAATATATCCGATTGGGGATAAAATATTGCGTGCCATTGGTGTACTGTACTGCAACGGAATAATATGCATCGGGAAAAATCCATCAGGCGATTGTATCGATGATATTTGCGAACGAACATCAGATATTGTTATTTTATGTTCGTTGCCCCACGTGTTATTTTGTATTTTTGTTTCAAATTCAGACACACCGAAATTCCCTGTGATATATGCAGAATCAAAACGTCGGCCGATTTGCTTTTCCAGTTCATCAACCACAGATTTTATCGCAAAAACAGTATCAGAATTTTCAACTGTAAAAAATGCAGATTTATCAATATTTGCATTTCTGACACGATGCGCCATACCACGCACACCATGCGTTCCGATATCTAAACACAGAAAAGCAGAATCCAATAAATTCATATCGTTTTACTTTACCAATATACGGGCAGAATCACGCATATCAATCATTTTCAAATCTTTGTCCAAGATATGATGATTGTTATGCAATGATATCAGTGTGCCAATTGCAGCAGTTGGATTTTCTTCGGGCAACATGATTATAATGCCGCTATTTGTATACATATTCCAACGGCGATTTTCAATCCATTCCATGTAATCAAGATTACCAACCAAATTGTGCGCAGCATTTGTTATTTGTGCAATATCGTCTGGTAATTTACCACGAAACACAACATGTGACATATCACGAACGTCTGTTGGTTTATTTACGATTGTACCATCTGCAGACAATGGGAAAAAATTTTGTCCATCTGTCCACAATGCAACCGCACGATGCAACGCAACACGTACAGAAATATTTCCATTTGGCATACGACGAACCGCAGACTTTTTTATCCCAGGCACCTTTGACACACGTTCATTTAACATATCTAAATCAATTGAATATGATGGTGTGTTTGGTGCCAATGTCGCAGCCGCCACAATCGCAGATAAATCCTTGTCAGATTGGTCGGCAGAAATAGAAATATTGTTAATATATGCGTTTGTTCCACGCCCCATACCTGTCATAACAATACGCACAGAAAAATACACTGCAAAAATAATTGCAATAACAAAACACAACCAAAACCATAATGACTTTTTCATGATTTTTATTATATCATAAAATTTATCGTTTTGCAGGTTTTAATTTAAAGAAAAAAACCGCCATTTGGCGGTTTTTTTTAATCTGGTTTATTGGATGTTTCTTTGGTCCAACTGCGGATGTTCCAATCTTTTTCGTCACCCTTGACACTATCTAACTTAACACCCATTGCATTACGCAAGCAATATTCACGTAATTTCATAGAATCCTGTGTTTTTTCGCCATATTCTGGTGTAAAGTCAGATAAATCACCTGTATACGCACCATTCAAGATTTCATTTAATGTTACAACGTTACGACATGTGTTTGTTGTATAATCTTGTGTATTCTTACATTGTGCGCTGTCAGGTTTGTTGATAACCGCCAAGAATTGTGCATCACTTGGAGAACAAATCATTTCTTCATAACAATGCGGAACGTTTGCAATTTGGGCACAGTATGTTTTAATACGTGCTGTTGGCCAGTTGTCTTCACTGTCAGCGGTTTCTGTATAACAGTCATAGATTTCTGTTAAACATTCGTTAAAGTTTGACATTGCTGTCTGGGCAGCCGCCAAAACAGATTCTTCTTCTTCCAGTTTGAATTCCAAACGTTTTTGCTGTAATGCCTGTTGTGCTGCAACCTTTTGATATCCAATATTTTGTGCGGTTACACGTAACTGTTCACCATACAAGTCACAGTCCGCATTTGCATCCAACAAGTATTTGTTTATGATGCTGCGACGTGCATCTGCAACAGGTCCACGCAGGCTGGAATATGGATCGCCAGACGTTGTGGTATAACCAAAACATGTTGCACTGGCATTTGTGTTTGTTGATGTGCCACGTTCATTTAATGTTATATTACCATCTGCACTGACATCAATGTTGGAATTATAATTAAATGGACAATTTGATGTTTGACCTGTTGCACATTTTCCACCGAACGATGATGGGGAACCGCATGCCTCGTATATTCCGTTAAAGCAAGAATCAAGTACACGTGAACATACATTATCGTGTGCATATTCAAACAAATCATAACCCCATGTTGTTGCCAATGTATCTGCGGATGTTTCTGTATTACCAAACGCACCGCCAATTCCAGACAAATTACCAACGACGTTTGAAACATTATCAAACGCAGATAAAACGTTGTTGTTATCTTTGGCTAATATTGTAATTGTATTATCCTTGGCATCTGCCCATGACTTTAAGGATGCCAATATATCAGATCCGTTACCATCCAGATTCGCTATATCAAACCCAAAATCATTTCCACCATTTTTATCGGAACAATATGATGGCGCCTGTGTTTGACTGCACTTTGATGTATCATACAGTCCGTGTGCGTGACACCACTCTGTTGCCTCGTCTGCTGACCATGTGTTATCTTTTGATGCCTCTTGCCATGAAACACAGTTCA
>JAFOXU010000185.1 GCA_017425725.1 Alphaproteobacteria bacterium
AATAGCCGTCATGCTACCGCTTAGTGGCGCATCTGCAAATGCAGGAAAAATAATTCGCACATCCGTTGAAACAGCGGTCTTGGAAAATGGCGCACAAAATCTGTCTGTATCATTTTACGACACTGCATCTGATATAAACGATGCAATAAACAGTGTACTGACATCAAACCCAGACGTTATTATTGGCCCCCTGTTTGCCAAGGATGCATATGATTTACAACGCAAAAAACCATCTGAAATTCCTGCGATTTCATTTACATCTGATGCCACTGCGGTTGGTGATGGCGTGTTAAGTATGGCATTAATGCCAAATAACAGTGTCGAAGAAATTGTAAAACAAATAAAATCTGACGATATCAAGAAATTTATTATTATCGCACCCGACACAAAATCAGGACACCTGATGGCAGGCACCGCTAAATCAGCCGCCGAAATTTATGAAATGCCATTGATTGGGATATTCTTTTACACAGAAAAAGATTCTGATTCTATAAAAAATGCCGCAATGTCCGCATCAATGTATAACGCACGCACAGCGGCCCACACCCGTGCACGTCAGGTTATATCAGATGTTCTGACAGGCGAAACATTGACACCAATTGAAAAATCAAATTTAAACACACAGTTGGAAAAACTGGAAAAAACGGAAACAGTTGGAAATGTTCCTTTTGATGGAATTTTATTCCTTGGCAATGGCGAAGACACCAAGGCCTTGGCATCTTTCCTGCGTTACTATAACGTTGGCGCACGTGATGCCGCATTTTATGGTACAACAATGTGGGACGGTTCTGATATCGCATCAGATTACACTTTAAGTGGTGCAAAATTTGCAACACTGCCTCAAACAAATGCGACATTTTCCGCATTATACGAACAGGTTTCTGGCGTACCTGCAAACCGTCTGGCCAGTTTTGGTTACGATGCCACGAACCTGGCAATTAATATGTTAACATCACAAAAATCAAATGCAGAATATCTGTTGAACCCCAGTGGTTATATCGGCACAGATGGGTTATTCCGACTGAAACCAAACGGTGACAACGAACGTGCATTACGTATTATGCAATTGAACGGTTCTGGACAACCAACTGAAATCCGCCCTGCACCGGTCAGTTTTATGATACCGTTGTATAACATTGAACAGAAACGAATTGAACCAGCAAAGGCAATGGAAATGGAAACGGCTGGCATTGATCCAGATGACTATATTCGCCTGCCAGAAAGATTGCGTGATAAATATCGCAGCAAAACAATTGGCGCAAATGTTGAACAAGAAATAGAACCTATACAAACAAACGTTGTAACAGTTCAATCAGACGACACATCTATAAAATCAGCAGAATTCGAACCAGTAAAATTGGAATCTATCAAACGCACATATATCGAAGAATATGAAGTAGAAGAATAAACATGAAAAAATATACTTTTCTAATATGTTGTTTTGCACTATACGCATGCGATAACACAAACCAACAAATAAATGGGCACTGTATCAGAAATGAACGTACTGTTACCACCACAGAACAAGACGGACAAATTATCGAAACAATCAACACAGAAACTTTCTTGTGCAAATGCATTCAAGACACAACGTCTTTCATAGTGCCACAAAAAGATTTTTCTTATAAACACAGCCAAACGAACACTTTTGATAAACTAAAAGAAAATGTAACACACACCAAAAATACAGAAACAATTTATGACGATACAGAACAATCAGAAACACAAACAAGTCGCCAAGACTGCGACAAACTATGCACCACAATTTGTAAAAAATTAAAAAAATAAAAACACCCCAAACGGGGTGTTTTTTTTAACACCAACCTAATCCATCTTTAATATTCTTTGCATAAAATGTCTGTATTTTTTACGCATCATACGCCCTGGTAAAAAACATGATGTATAGTGAATAAAAGACTTCTTTACCGACTTCATAAAACTCTTGCCACTATTCATACTTCCCAATTCTTTAACATATGCATCCAACACATCGTCTGGCAATTTGATATCTTCTTGGGAATATTTAATATCATTATCATCAAAGAATTGTTTCATATATTTGGTTACACTAATTATTTGTGGCATATGTGAAAAATGTGGTGTCTTTACAGTTTCTATGGAACCTGCAATAAATACACTGTCTAATTTTTTTGCCATATTAATCAAGTGCTGTGTATCGGCATTATCTTTTAATACCCTGTTACGTTTTATATGAATTACTTTTCCCCCAGGTTTCATAAACAGCGCCAAATGCAATGCTGTACCACCACATCCTGCCAAAACCTTGGCATTTCGTGCCAACCATATTTGTTCTGTCAACGGCAGCGTTTCTGGATAAATTATTTTATATCCATTTTTTTCAAAAATACTTTGAATGTGTGCTTCGCCATGAACTTGACCCAAGACGGGCATTTTACATTTTGAAAGATAAATCTTTTCATAAACATCTGTACCTGTAACCGCATCTGCAATTTTATCATACATATCTACATACTTTTGTGTATAAAACGCAGTCAAATCAAACCCCGGTGTTGGGATATAGACATTTTTAAACTGTGTGGTTTCATTTAATAAAATAATATTCTCTTTTTTTACACCCAACAGTCCCAACAGCACATAAATATAATCATTTATTTTTTTACAATCTATTTCATTAACAATAACCACTTTCATTTTTTGATATTTTTTATCCAAGAAACACCAACCACGATTTATGTGTTCCAACAAAAAATGTCCAAAATTATTTTTACCACAATGTGCCAAATATACAACGTCTTCATCAACATACGGCAAATTATCATGATTAAATTGTGGAACGAATTGTCCTTTGCGTCCCTTATGTTTTTGAATCGAAGATTTTACAAACTTAAAATTTTTATCGAATACACCATAACCCTTGATATGTTCATTTGCAATAATTCCATTTGCAACACATTCAACAACAGGTTCTTGTTCTTTATAATGTTTATCTGTTATCGAAGTTAAATATTTAATATATTTTTTATCTGCATAAATTTGTGACATTTTGTTTTCTCGCTATTTGATAATTATTTTTTTATAAACGCCCCTATATCCAAAGATATAATTTTATTTTATGTAGTTTTTTTAACCTGCGTTGTATGTAACAATTACGGCACAACATTTTTTCATACATAACCCCTTTATTCACATCTACAACACAGATTATACCAATATATATGATTTTTGTCATATAAAAAACACCCTATTCTGGGTGTTTTTTATTTCTGGTGGGAGTGGCTGGATTCGAACCAGCTCAGGCTTAAGCCAACAGATTTACAGTCTGCCCCG
>JAFOXU010000072.1 GCA_017425725.1 Alphaproteobacteria bacterium
CTGTTGACTCAACATAACCATCCGGAATGGTTGCCATTGCTGGCATAACTGCAAAAACTGGCAATATACTGCAGACTTTCAACATGTCTGCCAAATGTTTTGTATTGGACATATAATCTCCTTTGTTTAAACTCATGAAGTTGAGTTAATATATTCGTAGCACATATATTTTTATTATCAATAAAAAATCTGACTTTTTTCTTAAGAAGATTTTCCCAAAAAAAATGTCCCATTTGGGACACTTTATTTAAAAACGGTATGATCCAGAAACCTTGATATTATGTAACTGTAAATCTGCATTATATTGATAACGATAATCTAAGCCGAACTGCATACCATTTGCAGACAGCATTTCAATACCGCCACCAATATTCGCCCACAGTGGGTCAAATTCAAGCCCATATTCAGAATAATTATTAGATTCTATAAATTTATATTCTGCTGTGTCTGGCACACCCAACACGTCATATTCGATACCAATCGATGCATATGGACGAATCTGGAACCACGCAGATGGATAAATTCTTTTCTGTGCCGTCACAGAATACCCAGGTGTTAACACAACATACCCATCAGATTGCATTTGCATATAATCACTGCCATCGGACTGTTCTGTCATATTAAAACCAAAGTTATACCCGACACGTGCATACGCATTACCAACGATATACTGATTCAATATATCATGCAGTAAACCAAATTCAGACATAACACTAAATGACGAACCACTGCCATCAATTGTATCAATAAATGTCTGATTACGTGTAACATCAAACGCATGTACATTCATCATGATATTACCATACGCACGACGCTTTTCAGTTAATGTTTTCATCAAGTATCCGCCAAAACCCACATTTATATTTGATACATCTGTATCAACATGTCCAATTTGTGAAACAGTCCCATAACTTAAATCAATATCTTTATCTAATTTTGATTTTGTATATGACAAATGTCCCATCATACCAAAGATAACCGTATCTGATTCTTGCCAATCGAAACCGCCAGAGATGCTAAATCTGTTTCCATCGGCATGATTGCCACTGATTGTGTTTTGATAAAACATACCATAATCAACATCAAACCACGTCTTTTTCAAATTACGGTTACGATTCCATATAAATTCGTCAACCAATCTGTCTTCGAAAGAACGAAATACAGTATGTTCGTTTAATACCATTGATGACATAATCTGTTCCAGTTCATACCCCTCAAATAATGAACTAAAATTAGACAACACAGAACCATCACGGGTGATAACATAATCTTCCATACGGTTATATAATTCTGTTCCGATTGCGGACAAATTCGTATTTTGGAACAACACCGGCACAACAACCAATGGTGTTCTGTTGTAATAGCCCTTGTTTTCCAATTGACTTGCAACAAATTCATCCAGCAATCCTGCCGCAAAATATTCACCTTTGGAACCGTTTGATGCACGTCTTACAACTGGCTGAACACCAAACACTTCGACAGGACCGCCAAACTGACTATCAAACACAACATACAAACTGTCTGCCAAACCATCTTTATCTGTATCACGTGCAGTGACATATGCCGGCAAACCATTTTCATTATTGGCATCTAAATCATTAAAATATGGAACACAAATTGACCCATCTGCATTACAGAACTTTACATTTAAATTACGAATATCTGTATCCAAGTCATAGATACCATTTTCCGCATGTAACAACCATATTGCAGAACCATTGTCAACAATATCAAAAATATCAATACCAAATTGACCATCTTCCAACAATGGTGAATCAAGGCTGCCCAATCCTGCGGCAGATACATTGAATATAAATTTACCATCAATATCAATCAATGGCGCAGCATCTGGCGTACTGATAATCTGACCAAATGTCGCATCGTCCTTCAAACTGATATTAGCCCAATAATTTACACTTGATGAATTTGAACCTGTGGCATATGGCAGTATTGCAGCATTTAACAAACTGTTGTCATTAAAGACATAATTACCACCAACATTCATTTTACCCAAACCGATAAAATCAACATTACCAGAAACATTACCTGTAATTTCAACATTCATCCAGTTGTTTTCTGGACTGGCAGCGAACTGTAAATCTTCTGCATTTATATCACCATAAACATGGATATCACTTGAATTTATTAGCAATTCACCATCTTGCGAGATACCATTAACATATAATGATGCCACATCCATATCATATCTGTTCTGCAAGATATCGACACTGGCCCCGGTTGCGCCCTGCCCTAAAACACCATCAACAGTAAAATCATTATATACTTCGATTCCCATACCAGACAATGTGACAACACCGCCACTAACATTAATCGAATTTGCAGAAATTATTCCCTTTAACGAATTAAAGTCCAAAAATCCAGACGTGTTAACAACATTCGCATCAACCGTTATACCTTTTGCTGTAATAGTCGTATCCCCAGAATTAATAATATTTTCTGCAAAAAAGTTACTATTATTCAAGACATCAAATTCAACCGTTGCCCCAGATGCAACATTCAACCCACCAACAATTTTATCAGACACATCACCAATAACAACCGGCCCGCTGATTGTATACAACACATCACCAGAATCCGCAACCAAGGAACCTGTTACAGAAAAACTGTCTGATACAACACGTGGCGTATCAATCAGGTTCAGATTACCAGACATGCCACCCTGATTAATATCACCAGAAACATATACACTATTTACATCAACCAAAGTATCTGTATATAAATTCAATACACCACCCGTTACATTAACGGAACTTGCATCAACAGTATCTGCGTATAAGTTCATTATACCTGATGTATTTTTTACCTGACCTGTAACCGTCAATATATCAATCGGCGATATTTCAGACGCAACAGTCAAATTTGCTGCATTTGAAACACTAGATGCATTTACCAGAGAAGCCTGAAAATCTGCAACACCGCCACTGTTAATAAAATTCCCTAAATTCAGACTGTTAGATTTTACAGTCAAGTTTCCAAAATTTTCCGTATTTGCATTAAATTCAACAGTCCCGTTTGATGCAACATACTCCAACACACCTTCATTCGTAACACCACCCGATACGGTTATATTCTTATCAGATATTAATGTCAGACTTTTTTCATCGTCTACTGCAACAGAGCCAACAAAAATATCGCCATTCAACGTCTGTAATGAAAATACATTTTGTCCCAAAACAGACAATCCAGAAGTCGTTGTTGCATTATTTTCAAATATTACCAATCCTGCAATATCCAAATCACCAGAA
>JAFOXU010000183.1 GCA_017425725.1 Alphaproteobacteria bacterium
GCCATTATGATGAAAAAAGATTTATAAATTATTCACAAAATCTAAAACACGCCTGTCAAAAATAACATCACGTGCATGCAACGGTGATGCAATATGAATATCAGACGATTTGCGTGTACGTGACAATGCAACATACGTTTGCCCATGCGCAAAACACCCACGTGACACATCCACCACAACCGCATCCAATGTTTTTCCCTGCGCCTTGTGAATAGTCATTGCATACCCCAGATTTAACGGGAATTGTTTATAACCACCAACCTCGTTTTCAATCAATCTGTCATTTTCATCACGACTATATTCAATTTTCTGCCATTTTTCTGGCTTTACAACGACTAAATCACGTGAATCTGACAACAATTGTACAACAATTTCACGCACAGACAGCGTACGCACAATCCCCATTGATCCATTGTGCCATTTGTCGCCATTTTTCACAAAAACGACCAACGCCCCCACCTTTAACGTTAATTCCAGTGGCGCTGGCACATCACGTTCCGAAAAATTACCAGATAAAACCCCATTATAAACAACAGCTGTTTGCGGGATTTGCGCCAATCGTGTTGCATTTATACGTTCTGCCACCGCCCGAAAAGGTGTTATAACCACTGCATTATCACGTCTGTCTGCATCATCAATTCGACAAGAATTAAAAAATTCCAGTGCATCAATGTGATTTGCACGCAACCGCCCCAGATTATCCAACAACTGTGCATCACTTTGTCTATAAACAAAATCAAAGTTAAATTTTATAAAATTCGCCCGATTGTACACATGACTGTCGAAAAAGTACGAATTGGCATGTCCATATTCATCACTGTAATACTGCATTGCATCACGTGTTATAACAGGTGGCAGTTGGAACAAATCGCCGATTGCGACAATCTGAATACCACCGAACGGCTCGTTATTACGTCGTGCATATCGGGCCAAAATATCAATTGCATCCAGCAAATCAGGCGCCACCATTGAAATTTCATCGATAATTAACACATCTGTTGCAGTCAAGATATTTCGTGGTTTTGCCTTTAACTTTAATAATTCTGGCATAATAAAATCACGTGGCTGAATTTGAAACAGCGAATGTATCGTCTGTCCCCCGACATTTAACGCAGACACCGCCGTTGGACAGGCGCATACGATACGCTTTTTCGATGCAGACTTTAAGAAGTTTACAAACGTAGATTTACCTGTTCCAGCAGGCCCCAATATCAATACATTGGTATTCGTATGCTCTATTGCATTAAATGCCGCCATCTGTATTTCGTTCAAGATTGGTTTAATTTCGCCCATATCAGCATCATGCCACAAAGAAATAATTTTATGAACAATAAATTTTTATCTTGCAAGAAATTATAAAACATATATAATACACCACCGTGGGTTAGTAGCTCAGTTGGTTAGAGCGGAGCGCTCATAACGCTTTGGTCGTGGGTTCAAGTCCTACCTAACCCACCAAAGATATTCGCACCAAATTGGTGCGTTTTTTTACGTATCTAAATAAAGTAACTTGTAACGATTAAAATTCGCTATCATTCCATGGCCCCCTTTCGCCTGCGGCTCGAACCTTACAGGTTCTCATCCAAGGTCGTACATCAAAAATTAAAACCACCTGAACGGTGGTTTAAATTTCTGGCACGCCCTACAGGATTCGAACCTGTGACCTGCAGATTAGAAATCCTTGGTCTTGGCATATACCGCTTTATTATTTTTAAGTGTTATCAACAAGTTATGCCAGTTAACAATCTTTAACAATTGCTAACGGTCAACTTATAGCCAACCTTGAAAATAAAATCGCATAAAATTTTGGCACGCCCGGCAGGACTCGAACCTGCAATCCACAGATTAGAAATCTGTTGCATTATCCATTGTGCTACGGGCGCACATGCGTTGCATTATACCTTAAAAATCCAAAAAAACAAGAAAGGATTTTATTTTGCTTTATTTTTTAGTATTTTTTCAAACACATACCCCTAGTCCCCCCATTTATAAATCTGTCTACGAGCGGGTTTGTTCTATAAATTTGCAAATAGGTATTTTTTCAGATATAATGTCCTGTGAATCCAGTGAGAATTGGGTTCGGGGCCTTAGAAAAGCCTCTTATCAAGTCGGTGCATTTGCATCGTAATCTGATGCATTCCGGTGCATATCGCACCGTTATTGCCCTGTCCGTATGGTCGGGGTGCCACATGCTATATATTGAAAGCTTGTGGGGTCATTACTTGATATGATTTTTCTAACACCCCGACCGCCTATTCTTATGGCGGTTTGTTTTTTATAAAAAAAGGCCAACACATGAACAAAATACATTTGGTAATACTAGCAAACATACTACTAACAGGATGTATAGAACCTACCTTATACCCATACGAAGGAACACAAACAATCAAAGGTGAAGGCGGTTTTGTGTATTTCAGAGAACTTATTGATTCAGAAACTTTAGCAGATAAAGAATATAAATATGATATGGTATCTGTTTATATATCTGGTTTACCTGTTGATAAAGATTGCGAACTTATTGGCCTGGTCGTTTCAGACAACATGCAAGAACTTATTGATTTAACACTAGAACTAGAAGGAAATGTACTGACCAAATCAGGGGTAAGCTTTCCGATAACATTCGATAAAAACGGTGGTATTTTAGAAAACTCTCTAAAACCAACTACAGAAATTATCAAATCTGGCGATTTTTCATTGCCTATATATCGTTACAATGCATTTGAATGTAAATAAAAACATAAGGACACATTATGAGCTTAAATTTAATACTTACAATAGCAATCGGTATAGTCATTGGGTGGCTATTGAT
This sequence comes from Alphaproteobacteria bacterium, assembly GCA_017425725.1. Classification (GTDB taxonomy): domain Bacteria; phylum Pseudomonadota; class Alphaproteobacteria; order Rs-D84; family Rs-D84; genus Enterousia. The sequence continues at coordinate 2,810 of JAFOXU010000183.1, forward strand.
ACTATTAATTCGTACAATTATACCTATTTTAATAGAACGTATACAAAATAAAGTAAAAAATAAAAC
>JAFOXU010000174.1 GCA_017425725.1 Alphaproteobacteria bacterium
CTTTGCTTTCTGCGTTACATAAATCTTGGACGTATCCGATTGATGGTGTTTCAATAGCATTTTTCTTGTAAACATATCCATCGTCTTTGCAGAATTTATCAATGGCGGTTCGTGTTAAACGAGATTTTTCGTTAGCTGTTTGGGCTATTTTTTTCTTTTCTGGCTTTGGCTGAACTGTCAAAGATTTTTTAGTATTTTCTTCGATTTGTTGTTGACGTTCTGATTTTTCCGGTGTTGCTGGTTCTGGGGCAGGGGTTGCCAGCAGACCACTGCGTGCAGCAGATGCATTCATATCATTTGCAGATTGGGCGGCAAAATCAAAATCAGGTTCTTTTTTTGTTTGTTTTGGTTTTGCACGTTCTGCATCAGCGGCGGCATCGGCAGCGTGGATTTCGCCAACTGTTTGTAATTCATCATCGTCACCAGCCCGTATTGTTGATTTTGGTTTTGCGGTTGTTGTGGTGGCACCGTATGGTTCTGCTTCGTAATCTGTTTCATATGCCGCACGGTCCCTTTTTTGCGCGGCAACAAAATCAAAGTCTTCATCCGCAGGGGCTGCTGTTGTTGTTTTTTGCTTTGATGTTGCTTGTTTTTTTGTTATTTGAATTTTTTCTGGTAAATTATATCCACTCCTAGCTTTGTTTAAATTTATTGTTTGTGTAGGATTTTCAATATTATAGGCAAAAGCTTGTTTTTGATCATCAATAGAATATTGTAATGTCAGGCTTGTTGCCGTCGACGGACATTCAATAGTATGTACCAGGTCTGAATTTGCTGTGTGCAGGCTGGACCCTTTGATTTTACATGTGTTTGGTGATTTAACAGTGACACGCAGTGTTATATTATCCTTGCCATCACTGACCTTTGCGCCCCCATTGATACTTAATACTTTGTTTTGTGTCGCTGATGATGCGCTAAATGCGGGCAGGGAGGGCAGTAAAAACACCAAAAATAGTGTAAAAATATGTTTCATGAATATATTCTCTCTGTTATGAACAATTTTAGCATTTTTTATGTTGTATAACAAGGGGATTGTTATTGAATATTTACATTAAATTCTTCGTCCCAGTTGGCTACATTTTGACCACCGATAACGCATTTTATATCTTCGAATCCATTTTCAACTTGTTTTTTTCTCATAACCAGGCTGGTAATCAATCCGCCAGATGTTCCCAATACGACTGCGGCAACGGAATCTGATGCCAGACGTGCCGTGTTAAATTTGCCTTCTTCGTTTTTCCAAACGCTTAATTTAAGTTTACCAATAATGTCATTTAGTTTTGTGTCTGCATCTGTTATACCTTGAATAATTTTTTGCAGTTCATCGTCTTCGTCGTTTTCTTCTTGCGGTGCACTTTGTGTCTTGGTCAGCAGGATTTGTTTCCTTGGCCTATCTGTTGTTAACGTTGTCATATCAGATACCAAAACTGTTTTTTCATCATAATTTTTACGTGTTGCTTTTATTTTTGCACCATCTGGAATTGAATTTGTAAATCTAAAATAACCGCTGATGTCGCTGGTTTTAGTTGCAATTTCGTCATCATTCGAATCCAATAATTGTAATTTTGCCTGTTTTATTGGTTTTTGCGTGCTTTCATTCAGGACAATACCGTACAGCGAGATGTCTTTTAGTTCTATTGTTATGCTATCACCCATATTGATGGGCATTGTTTTTGTTTTGTAACCTTCGTAGGTTGCGGTTATTGTTTCACCATCAGTAAATCGTGTGGTTGTTTTAAATTTGCCATCATTTCCAATGGGGATGGTTGTGTCTGCATTTTTCAAAGATAACTTTGCGCCTGTTATTGGTTTCTTGGTATCTGCATCAAGAACAACACCAGACAGTGTGATTTTATCAATGTATATTGATATGGTTTCGACATAATTGCCAACGATATGTATTTGATCTTCGTATCCATTGTGTGTTATTTTTATTTTTGAGCCGGTGGTAACGGTGGATTCAAATTTAAATCTGCCCTCGTCGTCGCTGGTGACGGTTTCAATTACGTTATCATTTGAGTCTAACAGTTGTAGTGTTGCGCCAGATACAATCTTACTTCCGTGTCGGTTGGTATCTGCATCTGTTGTTGTGTTTTTCGTTCCGCTTTCAAAAACTATACCCTTGTTCCATACGACATGTTCTTCCAAGGTTAATCCTTCTTCCAGAAATATTGTCATATTTTCTGCGACGGGCTGTATTGTATCTTTGTAACCAACGTATGATGCCAATACGAATAAATTGCTGGGGACCTGTTTATGGTTATCGAATCTGAATTTTCCATTAAGATTTGTTGTGGCACCAGTAGTAGCAAGTTGGGCGTATTTTGTGCCTTGGCGATCTTGGACAATAATTATATTTACACCAACTAGGGGGTCGTTGGTCGCCTTGTCGTAAACTGTTCCTGATGGTATGATTTTTGTCGCCGTGTCGGTCGTTTCTGCAAATGTGGATGTTACAGATAATAATAATACGAAAAAAATACTAAAAATTCGTAGCATAAATATACTCCCCCCCCTGGGGTCTATAAAATTCTATCATTTTTTATGTTGTATAGCAAGAGGGGGAGTGCA
>JAFOXU010000126.1 GCA_017425725.1 Alphaproteobacteria bacterium
CATCTTTCCTTGATTACAGGCCCCAATGGTTTTATTTCATATATTTGACCCTTTTGCGCCAAAACACCCTGTTCGCCTTCATCCCAGCCAATCATATCATGCCACAACATTGCATCAAACTCATTATCCGCAAAGTGTAAAAATGCCCCCGACAGACTTAAACTATATTCATCATGTTCTGTTTCTTTTGCAACGAATTGCGAACCGCTTGGTATATGCTGAACATCGGCAATGTTATATTCATGTGCGAATCTGCTGCGTTCTGTGATAATTTTATAATATTTTGCCATATTCGATTCCTTTACATATTGTGTTATAAAATCTAATTTTTGTACCAGAATACTACTTTTTCCATTCAGATTTTAATTTACCAAAATACAGTTTATCTCGCAATAAGCCGTTCGGCCATTTTCCATCTTGGCGAATAACCCCTTCTAAGACATAGCCATTTTTTTCCGCAATAGTTTTAGAAGCAATATTCTTAGCATCACAATGCAGTTGAATTTTATGACACCAATCTTGTTCAAATGCCATTTTTTCAATTCTGGGTAATAATTTATTGATTATTCCATGACCACGTGCAGATTTTCGCAACCAATATCCAATTTCAACCTTGCCAGATTTTTTCGCAATACCGGAAAAGCCAATTTCGCCAAGCAATTTACCATCTTTGAAAATCCCAAACAGCATACATCTTGCAGAATTATTGCGATTATAATAGCCAACCAATGTTTGTTCGGGCGACGCAAACAAACCGTCTGGCATCCAAAAAATCATATTTTTAGAATCTGACTGCATTATTTTAAAAATATCACGGGCATATTCAATAGTCGCAGGCACTGTCATCAAGACAAATTCACCAACTTTTATCTTTTTATTTTTTAAATCTTCAAAATCCATTTTTCCAACCTTTGTGCGCATTATACCACAAAATATCAGCATAATATATGTATATTTTTACCAAGTTTTATGATATAATATATGAAAAATTTAAGGCATAAAAAATGCATAAATACTTGTTTATTATTCTGGGTTGTTTATTTACGTCATTTGCACATGGCGCAGATGAACCTGTTATTACTGCGGAAGATATATTTAACGCAACCAAAACCGTATGTTCGGGAATATCTGATGAAATTGCACAGGTTGCAAAAATATCCAAAATCAATACCGCTGTAACAGCCGCAGGAACAGCAGTTGCTGGCGCTGCATTGGCGGTTGGAATAAAAAAATCGGACGAAGAAGAAAAAATTGACGAAATCATCTCAAAAATGTGTAACAATGGTGGTTGCACCCCCGAAGGTGTTGCAGCGATGTCAGATGAAGAATTTTGGAACAAGGTTGTGCAACCAATGGGACAAATTGTAGAGTTGCAAAAACATATTGAAAACTCTAAAAAACTTGGTAATTGGCGAACAGGGTTAATGGCCGGAACAATCGGAACAAATGTCGCATCCGCAATTATATCTGGGTTAAACAAAGATCAATCCGAACTGGTTCAACATATCACTGCATGCAATAATGCAGTTAAAACCGCACAAGACACATACAAACAAATACAAAATAATACAGAAACAACACTGAATATTAACATTATATCCAAACTGGACGATGTAAACACATGGTGCGGAAACATAAATACCGAAGATATCGAGAAAATAGAAAAGCGAATGACCGGCGTTATGGGCACATCTATTGCTGGGGGTGTTATCGGTGTTGTTGGCACTGCAACCAGTGCCGCTGCAAATGCTGACAAATACACCGAACAAACAAAACGTGTCAGATTAGATCAAAAAGAAACAGAAACAAAAAACGCATTAAATACCACTGCAAACGTAATGGCAGGCGCAAATACCGCAACTGGACTGGTTGAAACCGGATTGAACATATCGCTGATTACATTAACAAAAAGATTAATTGCCCAGGCAGAACGTTGTGAAGAAATTTTTAAATGAAAAAATACATAATTGCATCTTTAATGATTTTGATACCGTTTATAGCATGGGCAAATGACCATTGCACAAATCCATCTGCATACACAATCGACAAACGCTGTTATGTAACGGACGAAGAAAAAGCGCAAAAACCATACAATACAACGGTGGCATTAATAAACCATACAGATAATACCCCAATGTGCACCGGCACAATAATACAAATACAAGACATGCTGGTTGTTTATACGGCCGCACACTGTATTGTATTTGATGAACACAAAGCTGAAAAAATAAAAATACGACTGCAAGATGGTCGTGAATTTATTGCGTCACATAATAATTCTGGCAACTTCGTATTACCACCCGAAACGGAAATAACAGAGGAAGAGCTAGAGAAATGGATGATAAAAAACAACCCACACGATTGGGCTGTTTATAACATACCAGAACAATACTATAATAACATACCATACACATCGATTACAAATAACAATCATTCAAATGCTTTACACAATGCAACGGTTGTCGGATACGGTTCATTAAAAATTATGAGCGATAACGACATCGATGTTTTTAAGCGAGAATATATAGATTATTTAAATGGCAGACCACAAAACGACGACCATGGATTTGTTAACGACAACATAGCTACAAACAATCATGTGGTTCTGAATTTTTTAGACGAACACCAGAGAGACATATCTGATGTTATATTTAATGACAACAAAAAATTAAAACAATCTAAATGCAAATACGGTGGTGAATTTAACGCAGAAAATTGTCAGGTGTGGCCTGGGAATTCCGGGGGACCTGTATACGATAACAATAATCACATAATGGGGATTGTTACACTGGTGGAACCCTTAATCGGCGGCACACAACATGCAAACATGTACGGAACCGTATCATTGTTACAATAAAAAAGGAATATATCATGACAAAAAAAACTCACTCAAAAAGACTACTAAATAAAACCAATCTGGTTGCAGCATTGATTGCAGGC
>JAFOXU010000180.1 GCA_017425725.1 Alphaproteobacteria bacterium
CAGCATACGCAGTAAAATTGTCATTATGATAATCGCAATACCATAATTCATCACAATACTGTGAATTACATTTAATAACCACAACATTGGACGTGCCAAGAACCAAAACCAACCATAATCTATGGTTTCTGACAAACCTGTGATTTTATGTTCTGCATTATCTAAAACAGATTGTTCACGTGGGCCTGCAAATATATGTGTTGTTATTTTTGCGTCTGCACCGCTGGCCACAGATACCGCACCAGATGCAGCATCAGATATATATTTATCGCCAGACTTTTTAACACGTATTGTTTGATCAGGACTGTCAATTGATGCAACTGTTTCCCAATACTGATCCGCAAACCCAACAAAACCATTTGTTGTTGAATATGCATATGATTTTTTATCAAGTTTATGCCATGGTATATCTTCGTTATCAGAATTAACATATGCGATTGCACCAGATGTTACACCAGATGCAGATTTCATATCGTTTTCACGAACAATACGTGCATATGGTGATACAGATATATTTTGCTTTGAATTATTCTGTATTGTGTCTGTAACTGTTATTACATATCCGTCTGTATCAATCGTTCTCGTAAATTGGACACCGTCACCATTGCGCCATGTGTATGTATTACCCGAAACCTTCCATACAGCGTTTGCAACAGGTGCATTTGTGCCACTGGCCAACATGCCAACTTCGACAAAATTACCGTCACCTGATAATAACGCAACCTTGTCCGATGAATCTGGCGATATGTCAAATTCAGTCAGACGAATATCTGAAATACGTAATCCTTGGACAGTCGCAGACAGATTATCAGATGTAATTGTATTTTGCGGCACAGACGACAAATCCAAAACAACTGTTTCATCCCCAGATGGTTGAACGTCCTGCTTTGGTGCAGTTGCAGTTCCCAACAGCCACCATGCTGCTAAAAAAACCAGAAACCACATAAAAAATCCAGACTTTTTCTTTGTTGTTTTTTGATTAGCATTCCACTGATTAAACCCAGAATTATTATCCATATACTGAACCATGATTATTTACCACCCTTTACTGATTTTATACATTTACGACGTGCAATATACCAATTTAAAAGGTATAAGCCCACGCCAACACAAATACATATATCTGCAACATTAAACGCAGGCCAATGCCAACCACCAATATGAAAATCAAGGAAGTCAACAACAGCGCCAAAACGTACCCTGTCAATCAGATTACCAATCGCACCACCTGCAATCAATGCCAGTGGAACACGTTCATAACTTTTTGCATTTTTAAACAGATAATACAAAATAGCACCGATAATAAAACCAGTGGCAATAACCAACACCAATGGCGCAGATTCACCCAGCGCACGAAACAATGAAAAAGATGTACCGGGATTCCATGTAAATACAATATTAAAGAAGTCACATACGTGCGCCATTAAATACGGAACAGGTACAACATCCCACGCAGGTCCATACAACGGAACACCACCCGTAATAAGATAAAGCAACACACCCTTGGACAACATATCCAACAAAATCGTGCCGAATATTATCGATAAAATTAAACCCATTTTTTTCATGATAACCTTTCCTGTCTATATAGGTTGAAATATAACAATATACAACATTAAAATCAAATAAAAAGTCCCCAAAACATATGGGGATTTTTTTTATTAATCTTGCTTATCAGAAATCACAGTTGATAATGCGGCATAATCATTATCACGCATGTCATCCAACAAAGCATGAATGTCGTTTTCATGCACACCAACATGCGACAGTACGCTGTAGCCAATAAAGAACGATGATTCAATTGTTTCTGGCATTGCGACATCAACACCTTCGGCAATCAGAATTTTTGAATCAGCTAAATTACGTGCACGGGCAAAAATCTTGATACGTGGTGCAATTGACTTTATTGTCAAAATTGTCTTGCGTGCTGTTGTTGCATTATCCAGCGCCACAACAACACTTTTAATTTTACGAGGATGCAATACAAAATCACGCAGCACATCTGTGTTAGTTGCATCACCATATACGACATTGAAACCTTGTTCACGTCCCATCATAACTGCATTAACGTCTAAATCAATTGCAACATATGGAACGTCTTGGGCATCCAACATTTGACATACCGTTTGACCGACACGACCAAAACCACATACAATTACATCTGGCTTGATTTGCTGTTCTTCATCGTTAATATTACGCAATGTTTTTTGTGGGAACAATTTTCCTTTACGCTGCAGATAATCATGCAAGAATAATAACAATGGTGTCGCCATAATAGACAATACAATTATCGCAGTTAAAATTTCTTTGTGTGGAGTGGGGATCGCCTCTATCCCACTTGATTTCATTGTCTGTAACATTAGTAATGCGAATTCGCCACCTTGGGCTAAAATCAATGCAATCATTGTTGCATCTGGAACGTTCACACCACGCACACGTGCAACCATAAATATTGCAACAAACTTTATAACAATTAGACCAATCAAACCACCAAGAACTATATACCAATTACTTAATATCAAATCTAAATTTAACCCCATACCAAGTGATACAAAGAATAACGCTAAGAACATTATTGCGTATGGTGAAATTTCAGCTGTAATTTGATGACGATATATCGTTTCAGACATTAACATACCTGCCAAGAACGCACCCAAGCCAGACGGCAATCCCATTAAATCTACCAACACCGCCCAAATAACGATATTCAGCATAACAGCCAACAAAAATGCTTCTTTGGATTTTAATTTTGCAACCTGACGCAGTAATGGTGTCATAACAAAACGCCCAATCACAATAACAGATACAATCAATGCAACAGATATCACAGCAACATCAATCGCTGCCGCCCCAAGATTAAATGTTTTGCCCGTCAATACCGGCAACATTGCCAACAATGGAATCGCCAATAAATCTTGGAATAATAATATAGAAAATGTTTGACGCCCCATATCTGTATTTAACTGATTTCTGTCTGTTAATAATTGCAAATCAGCAGACGTGCTGGACATCGCCAACATCAACGAAATCATGATACAGCCCATAATTGTCCATTGGGTTACACCAACCAATAATGGGAACAACATTACCGCAACCATCATAACCTGTGTTGCACCAAATCCAAATATCGTTCTGCGCAGGCGCCACAGGCGCTTCATATTAATTTCAAGTCCGATATTAAACCATAAAAACAAAATGCCCAAGTCACCCAAAAATGCCCATGTATCATTTAATTCAAACAAATTAAAAACATACGGTCCCGACAAAATACCTGTTAATAAAAAAGCAACCAGGGCGCCAATCTTGGCAAAGCGCAGCAAATATACCAATACAAACACGATTGCAAAAAACAGCAATATAGATACAGACATTGTTTTAAATCCCCTCTCCTGATTCAAAAGTAATTATATCAAATTTTGTGCCAGTACTGCAAACATTTCTGGCGATAAATTTTCTGCACGCTCTGTCCCTGTTAAACCAAATTTTTCCCAATCGACATTTGGAATAATAGAACGTATCATTTTGCGTCGCTGTCCAAATAATTTTGCAGTTATTTTTTCAATCTTGGACAAATCTGAAATTGCAGATATCTTAGACATATTTGGAATAATTTGTACCACTGCAGACTGAACCTTGGGACGTGGAACAAACGCAGTATTTGGAACATCAAATAAAATCTTGGCATCTGCAATCAACGAAGTCAAAACCGCCAAACGACCATAGTGTTCATCACCCGGACGTGATGTGATGCGTAATGCAACTTCTTTTTGGAACATTAATGTCAGTGATTTTATTTGCTCGCCCATTGCAATTTTTTGTAGCCAACCAATTAATAATTCTGTGCCAACATTGTATGGCAAGTTCGCACAAATTGCATATTCATCAAACCCCAGTTCTGAAAAATTAACACGCAACGCATCATCATAAATAACACTTAATCTGCCATCAGATGCATTAATAACCTGTGACAATATCGGTTGGGTTGTTTTATCTTTCTCGATTGCGACAACACGTTTTGCACCGGCCATCAATAACGCACGTGTCAAGCCTGCAGGGCCTGGTCCAACCTCAACCACAGGGGTGTTTTCAATATCAGGCACACTGCGTGCAATACGTCCAGTCAAATTTAAATCAAATAAAAAATTTTGACCGAATTGTTTCTTGGGCTCTAATCCACAATCACGCATCATACTGGACACAGGTGGCAAATCAAATATCATATCAGTCATAATGATTTACGCCCCCCAAACGCCAATGTTAGTGTTCCATCATCAAGATAATCTAAATCACCGCCCAATGGCACACCAGATGCCAATTCTGTAAATCTAACCGACACATCATCACCAATTACTGACATGATATAATGTTGTGTTGTTTTTCCTTCGACAGTATTGGGCAGCGCAAAAATTATCTCTGTTATTTTTTCATTTTCTATTCTTTGTGCCAAATTTGAAATATTTAAATCTTGTGGTAATACACCAGATGCACCAGACAACAAACCGCCAATAATATGATAACGTCCTTGAAAAACCGAGGATTTTTCCAACACCCAAACATCTGACAAGTCACGCACAATGCACAATTGGCCATTTTGACGTGATGCATCACGACAGTATTCACACACCCCCACCCCACGATCCGTTAATATGCCACACGATGGGCATGGTGCGATATTTTCTGTCGCATCAATTATCGCAGATGCCAATGCTGCGCCACGTCCTGTTTTATCTTGCAACAATGCCAGCGCAATACGTTGCCCACCACGATTTCCCACACGTGGTAATTTTGCAAATAACTTTATTAACTTTTCAATTTTTGGATTCATAACACTTACACAATACTAATGAAAAACATAACTGTCAATACCATGTGATGTGGCAGACGATTTTATTTTCTGGGCATCTGCATCAGACACACCATAGACACGCACACGATACAATCCAGAACCATTTGGTTCAACAACAGCACTGATGCCCAATTTATTTTTTATATTATCTGCGTGTGTTTGTGCCGCTGACATGGATGAAAATGCACCAAATTGTACACCTGCGCCACCTTGAATCACACTGGGCGCAGCAGTATTTGTATATTTGGGTGCTGCATTATTTACCGCAGTATTATATGCACCAGATATCGTTGTTGGTTGTTGCACATATGTTTGCACGACCGGTGCAACGGGTGTATTTACCGCAACAGGCACAGAACCATTGTTTAACATCGCAAAACCACGATTTAACATTTGAACAGCAATATTCGCACGCACATCTTTGTTTTCTGCCCCCAGAACCACAGACATCAAACGATTATTACCACGATGCGCAGTTGCAACCAAAGAATACTTTGACTTTTTTGTGTATCCAGTTTTCATCCCATCACAACCATTATATGATGTCAGCAATCTGTTGCCATTTGTGTATGTTTTGCCATTATAAACCCATGATTTTATACCAAAGAAATGCCAATACTGTGGAAAGTGTTTATACACGGCCATTGACAACAATGCAATATCACGTGCAGTCGACATATGATCATCATTTGGCAGACCAGATGAATTTTCAAAGTTTGTATTTGTTAATCCAATTTCACGTGCAACACGTGTCATCAAATCTGCAAAAGATTCTTCTTGGCCACCCTTTAAATTTTCGGCCAATACACGTGCAACATCGTTTGCACTGTATACCGCTACAGCCTTTATCGCATCTTCGACACGAATTTTCGATCCAGCGGCCAACCCCAGTTTTACAGGTTCTGCATTCGCAGCAGATTGTGACACAATCAGATAATCATCCAACGACAAACGATTATGTTCCAGTGCATCAAATGTTAAATACAATGTCATAATCTTGGTTAAACTTGCCGGATAATTCAACTGATTTGCGTTCTCTTGATATAAAACACGACCCGTATCCATATCTGCAACCAATGCTGCACGATATTGGGCAGCCAACGCATTTGCACATAAAAACAGCCCAAACAAAAACGGAATCATTCTTCTCATGAAAAAGATGATAGTAAAAAAGTATTTATTTGGTCAATCAATAAATATTATCTGACATTTGATTCTGAGACATGTTGTGTATTTAATTCTTTTTTTGCAATATTAATCACAGATTCATATCTTTTTATTTTTGCGAAAAATTCTTTGGCATTCAAAGATAATGCTGGTGCACGTCCAAACTTCATCGCAAAAAACATATATTGAATTATTATAGGGTCTGAAACTTTTATCCGATTAACTAATTTTTGAAACGCATCGACATTATCTATTTTTATAAAATTCACTAACTTTTTCACAATATCTATCTGACGCAAGTTTAGTTGTTTTATATCATCAATCGCACCATCACGCATATCAAACGATGGTATATCGATTATCTTGCCACCCTTGATATTCCCAGGATGTGTATCACGCACAATAATCCCCTTGGTCAAATATGCAAAATACATTTTTATCATCGCATATTCAAAACTGCGCGCAGTATCATTGGCAACATAGTCTGAGATAACCCAAGAATACTTGCGCCCATTATGTTCAAACACAGAACCAATATATGCATGATTTAATAAATTCTTGGCACGCTTTTGTAATGACATTACATCCATTTCACCAAATGCAGACGAACGATTTATTTTTAACGCAAATACTTCTGAACCGATTTCTAGTTTATATACGCTGCCAACCGAACCACTGGCAACATATTTTAATTTAACGGGTTGATCAAACAAATTCGGGGCTGATAATTTTATGTCATTTTGGCATGAAAAGTTTTCTAGTTTTGAATGAAATTCATTTGCAATATTTGTCATGAAATTATTAAATTCATCAGTTGCATTTTTAATATCCGCCATATCAATATATTTGAATAATTGTGGCGGCAAACTGCCCATATTTTTATGAATACGTCTGTTAAATTTTTTCATATATTAATTATATCATATTTTTTATAAAAATAAACCCCGTCATACAGCTGGGATTTTATCTGGAACGACCACAACAAAATGGACACGAACCACCAAATATTTCACGATATTCACCGCCCCCCAAGGCACTTGGACAGTTTTCCGGGCTGCAGATTGTTACACAGTTGTTATTATACATACATTTAAATTCACGCACAGGTTCACGCCATTTAATTTTACCGTCTATGTACTGCTTTGCGACATTGAAAAAATCTTCGGCTGCAATTGAATCCATACGACCACGTGTACGAACCATTTCGTCACAAGCATTTGTATATTCAATAACTGTTACACCGTAAAATTTACTGCCTCTTGTTAAATACACACAACCCTTTTCAGGATTTTTGTACGTTCTAATAACATGTAGGTTACGGTCCATAACTTCTTCATAGGAGCAAAACATTAACATACCAACATCCTTTTATGGTGCTGATAATATTATCATACAAAAATACGATGCGCAAGAATAACCATCATGCGGCGGATTACTCTTATTTTATTTTACTTTTACGAAAATTACACGTCTTGGAAAAGATTTCATGATATGCTACACCACCCAGCGCAACCGGGCAATTTAATGAGTCACATATCTTGGGACAAGACTTGTTATATCCACAAGCAAAATTAAAGTTTACAGGCTCGCACCATGTTATTTCTTCACGAATGTAACGACATGCAATATCGAAAAATTCTTCGGCCGCATTTATATCCATACCAAAACGATGGCGCACAACTTCATTATAACAATCAAAATTATCAATAACAGTCACACCATAAACTTTGCTGCTACGATGCGTTAAATATACACAACCAGAATATTCCTTTTTATATTTTTTGATAACGCTGGGGTCACGTTCCATAATAAATTCATACGGTTCATATGTATCATAATACATAACTTATCCTTTTGGGCGATAATAACACCGTCATATACAACACGCAATAAAAAAACCGCCAGAGATGGCGGAAAATTTACTTTGTGTTTTGTAATAATATGTTACGTATCCTTTGAACTATATTTTGTGCAGGTTTTTCTGTAATTCTTTCGGCAGGCATGTCCATACGATCGTCACAATCATAATACCCCTCATGAGAAGCAACACATTCAAAATCACTCACTTCATATAC
>JAFOXU010000113.1 GCA_017425725.1 Alphaproteobacteria bacterium
ACCCTGTCTTTATGACACATGTTATCTCAGACGTTGCATATTACTTGTCTCAATATGCCAGAAGAAGTCCAGACAGTATAAATCGCAATCAAACCGCAAATACATTGAAAAAGAGTTTGATACAAACAAACGCCGTATTACAGGGCAGATTTAAAATAACACAAAAAGAAAAAAGAGAACGCAAAAGAATCAAAGTTCAAACAGCCAGACAAATTCATGGTCAAGTAAAAGACATGTTCCAAGAAATGCAAAATGATTACAAATATCACTGGGGCAGATAAAAACAAGCCTATAAAACCAAATCAATATCCGCATCGTCACCGGTGCGGTTTATTATTATATCTGGATAAAACTGGGTACGGAACCACGTGCGTTGACGTTTTGCGTATTGATTAGTCTTGTTAACCCAGTCAGATATACAATCTGATTCTGATTTTTCCCCACGTAAAAACGCACACAGTTGCATTGCACCAATTGCACGTGATTCATCCAAGTTAAAATCGATTATATTTTGCGCCTCGGCCATTGCGCCAGAATGCAACATCTGCGATACACGCACGGCAATACGTTCACGTAGCAAATCTGTATCCGGGTTAATCAGTACACGAAACGCATTTGGCACAACTGCGCCAACACGTGGCGCATTTTGAAATGTTGATAAATGCTGGCCTGTTTCAATAAACACTTCCAGCGCACGTGCCACACGTTGCGGATCAGTTGCTTTAAAATCAGGTGGCAATATTTTGCGTGCAACATCAATATCAGACGCAACGATTTCACGTGCGATTGTACGTGATGCGTCACTGACATCTGGCATTGGTGAAATACCGTTTATTAACGCATTTATATAATACCCCGTACCGCCAACAAAAATCGGAATCAAACCATTCGCAATGGCGTTATCATATTCTGTTTGTGCCATTTTAAGATATTCTGCAACACTAATCTGTTGCGACAACGGTAATATCGAAAACAGTCTGTATGGCACACCATCGATACTATCTGACAAAGCACGGTTGGCAAATGGACTGGCAGAGATATTTTCAATACCACGATAAATTTGAACACTGTCACAATTTATGATTACGCCACCAATTTCGCACGCCAATCGATGGGCAAATCCTGATTTACCCGATGCTGTTGGTCCTGTAATAATGTATGCGTTATGTTTCATGTGTTTTGATTATAAGATCAAAATTATAATTGTAAATAAAATATTGTAATTCTAAAATTTATGGTGCTATGATAAACACATGTCCAATTTATAAATAAACGAAAGGAAAAATAATATGTCAAAAGTAAGAGTTGCAATTAACGGTTTCGGTCGCATTGGTCGCTTGGTATTGCGTGCAGCACTGGAATCAGGTCGTGACGATATTGAATTTGTTGCTGTAAATGATTTAGCACCCGCAGAACAAAACGCATATTTGTTAAAATATGATTCTGTACACGGCAATCTGCCAATGGATGTTAAACTGGATGGCGAATATATTATCGCAGGCAATCATAAAATAAAATGCCTGTCGGAACGCAATCCAGAAAACTTGCCATGGAAAGAAATGAATATCGACATTGTTATGGAATGCACAGGCATCTTTACCGCCGCAGACAAGGCACGTGTTCACTTGGACGCTGGGGCAAAGCGTGTATTGGTATCTGCACCATCTGCAGGCGCAGACAAAACAATCGTATTCGGTGTTAACCAAGACACATTAACCGCATCAGATTTGATTGTTTCAAACGCATCATGCACAACAAATTGCTTGGCCCCAGTGGTTCAGGTATTAAATAACAAATACGGTATTGTATCAGGCTGGATGACAACTGTACACGCATACACTGGCGACCAGCAATTGCTGGATAAAAATCACAAAGATTTCCGCCGTGCACGTGCCGCCAACCTGTCTATGATTCCAACCAGCACAGGCGCAGCCAAGGCAATTGGTTTGGTATTACCAGAATTAGCCGGTAAACTGGACGGCATGGCAATACGTGTTCCAACCCCAGATGTATCTGTGGTTGAATTGGTTGTGAATTTGGAAAAATCTGCAACAGTCGAAGAAATCAACAGCGCAATGAAGGCAGCTGAATCCAAAACATTTGGCTATAACGATTTGCCATTGGTATCAATCGACTTTACACATGACGCACACAGTTCCGTATTCGATGCCGGTCAGACCAAGGTACTGGGCGACAAACTGGTTCATGTAACAGCATGGTATGATAACGAATGGGGCTTTTCAAACCGCATGTGTGATACAGCCGTTGCGATGGGCAAACTGATATAAACCATCCCCCATTTGGGGGATTTTTAATTTTTGAAAAAAAGTACTTGCAATTATATTTCAGACAATATATTATATGCAGTGCTTTAAGGGGTTGTAGCTCAGCTGGTTAGAGCGTCTGCCTGTCACGCAGAAGGTCGCGGGTTCGAGCCCCGTCAATCCCGCCAGTATTTACCGCAGTTTCCTGCGGTTTTTCTTTTGTTTATTTTATGGCGGCATCAACCAAGTTTTAAAAAAGTCACCAAATAGTCATAAAAAAACGCACATCAAACAATGTGCGTAATGAATTTATTTCTTGCATAAATTAAAATTGATATCCAATACCAAACAATATGGAAAATGCATGAGCTTCAATTTCTACATCCGTTTCATCTATTTCTGTTTCTG
>JAFOXU010000015.1 GCA_017425725.1 Alphaproteobacteria bacterium
CACTTTACCCCGTTCAGTTTTTCATAAACATCAGCAAAGTTCTTTGACATTTCAAATACTGGCAATCCATCCTGAATTTTTTCATCTGGGAAAAACATACTGTCTGCGAAACACGGTGTCATACCAATGGCAAACGCCAATATAAAAAGTCTTTTTAGTATTCTCATATTACACCCCCCATTGGTATGACATATGTTTAATTATCTGTATCACGCAAATTAAAGTTATACAGAATCATATTAGAAATAAAGATACTTGTAAACGTACCCATAACGACCGAGAAGCCCATCGCAATTGCAAATTCACGCAACATTGCCCCACCAAACAAATACAACCCAACCATCGCCAACATTGTTGAAACACTGGTTAACATTGTACGTCTGAACATTTCACCAACAGACAAATCAATCAAATCTGCCATTGGCATTTTGTGGTACTTTTTTACATTTTCATCAATTCGGTCATAGTTTACAACCTTGTCATTAATTGAATAACCAATACCTGTCAATATAATCGCAATTGCAGTCTGATTAAATTCCAAACCCGTGATTGAATAAAAACCAAACATCAATACAAAGTCCAAGAATAACGAGCAAAATGCACCCACAGCATATCCACCCTTGTATCGAATCCAGACATAAATTGCCATCATAATAAACGCAAACAATATCGCCAAAATACCGCCACGAATCAATTCGCCACCAATTTTTGGTCCAACAATTTGCACTTGTGAATATTCAACGTTATTACCCAAAATATTTTTTATTTCAGATACACGTTCGTTTTGTTGTGCGTCTGTTGCGCCCTTTGGCAAACCTAAACGAATCAAAATAGATTTTCCATCAACCTGTTGCAATTCAGGGCTAAATTCAGACAACGCTGCACGCATTTTATCAATTGTATACGATTGTTCTATTGGTGTTACCTCCATTGAAATACCACCAGAAAAATCAATTCCATAATTCAAGCCACGAAACAACAATGACAATACAGACAGCAACACCAATACACCCGAAACAATGTATGCAATCTTACGATATTTCATTATATGCAATTTCATATTAATACCCCCACATCTATTTTACATAACCAATTTTTTTATTTTTACCGTTCATATACCAGTCAATCATAACCTTTGACAACCATACGCATGTAAACAGCGTTGTCAAAATACCAATCGACAATGTAACCGCAAAACCACGAATTGGACCTGCACCAAATTGGAATAAAACAAGCGCACAAATCAATGTGGTTAAATTTCCATCCAATACTGTTTTCATTGCACGATCAAAACCGATATTAACCGCACGCAAACTTGGTGTACCAGCCTTGACCTCGTCCCTGATACGTTCGAACGGCAGTACGTTTGCGTCAACAGCCATACCCAATGTCAAAACGATACCTGCAATACCAGGCAACGTCAATGTTGCACCAAACAACGCAGTCAAACCAACAATCATGCCCAGGTTTATCATTAATGCGATTCCTGCAATTACACCAAATGCACGATAAATAAAGAACAAAAAGATAAAGATAAATAATACACCAGCGATTGCGCCAACCTTACCTGCTGCAATTGTGTCCGCACCTAATCCTGCACCAACAACACGTTCTTCGATAACTTGCAACGGTGCTGGCAACGCCCCAGAACGTAATAATACAGCCAAATCTTTGGCACCCTGCAATGTAAATCCGCCAGAAATCTGACCACGACCACCAGGAATTGGTTCACGAATAACCGGCGCTGATAAAACCTTGCCGTCCAAGACAATTGCAAATCTTTCATTAACATGTTCTGTTGTTAATTTTGCAAATCTGCGTGCGCCAGACGCATCAAACACAGTTGATACAACTGGCATATTATTTTGGTCAAATTCTGCCTGTGAATCTTTTAATGATTCCCCAGAAACTTCCACACGTGAATACACAGGAATCAATTGCCCACCCATATCCATATATGGTAAAAATTCTGTACCATTTGGCGCACGACCAGATGCAATTTGTTCATTTGAAACATTTTCATTAACCAAATGGAATGTCATTTTTGCTGTCTGACCAATCAACTCTTTGATACGTTCTGGGTTATCAACACCCGGCAATTGAACCAAGATATATTTTCCACCCTGACTTTGTATAGAAGGCTCTTTGGTACCCAATGCATCAATACGACGACGAACAATTTCAACACTGCGTGCCAATGCGTCTTTTATCATTTCCTGCTGTTGCATTTCTGAATAAGACAAAGAAATTGTTTTTCCATCAGATTTCATATCAACAGTATTCCCAAATGCTGCCTTTAAACGACCTTTGGCATCAGAAACCTGATTTTCTTCACGCACAACCAATGACACAACACCATCATGATTACGCAAATTAGAAAAACGAATAACACCCTTCTTTCTATCAATCAAATTGCTGCGTGTTTCTTCATACAACTGTTGTGTTTTTTCCGCAAACATCGTATTTGTATCAACTTCTAATAACAGTTGCGCCCCACCCTTTAAATCAAGCCCCAATGACACAGGACCAATCCAAGATGGAAAAAACGGTGCCAATTTTGGCGACATTGTCGGCACAGCCAACAACACACAAAATACAGCAACAAAAATTATCGCCAATTTTTTAAACATAACCCAAACCCTTTTACCTATTGTTCAACACCAGCCACTGCGTTTTTTGCAACCTCGATTACAACGCCTTTGGCAACTTCTAAATCGATTGTTTTTTCATTTATTTTTTTAATTGTACCATAGATACCAGCCGCCATTACACGATTTCCAACCTGTAATGAATCCAGCATTTTTTGATATTCTGCCATACGTTTTTTATTCGGACGTACCATTAAGAAATAGATAATTCCAAACACAACAACGCAATACCATACCATACCCCAAAAACCATTTTGTGGGGCCGCCGCACCAGTTTGTACAACCGTATCTACAACTTCTGCTGTTTGTTCCATATATTTTCTCCTTGATTTAATACAGGCACAATAGTAAAAAAAGCCCGATTTGTAAAGCAAAAATACAAGAAATTACAATCTTTCAAACCAACCATCAATTTCTGTCACAGGAATAAATTTATACACAGGCCGTCCATGATTACATTGTCCTGCTCGTTCTGTCCTTTCGATATCACGCAACAACGTGTCCATTTGGGCAAAATCCAGTTTTTGCCCTGCACGCACAGAATGATGACACGCCCAGTTTGCTAACTTTAAATGCAATTTTTCTTTTAATTGTGACGAATGTCCATTCGCACGAACTTCATCTGAAATACTGCGCAAAACATCAGCCCAATTCATATCCCAGTCTGCAGGTTTCTCAAATATCGCAATTGCCGTTTCACCAAACGCATCAATATGCAACCCCGACTGTTTTAATTCATCGGTAATAGACATAATTGCCACGACATCTTCTTCACGTAAATTAACAATTATTGGCGTTAACAGTGGTTGCGTTTTTATTTTATTACTGCGCAATTTTTCATACGTAATACGTTCATGCGCAGCATGTTGATCAACAATTACCATATTGTCATCTTTTTGTGCAATAATATATTTATTTGCAACCTGCCCTACAACACGCCCTAACGGCATATCAACAAAAACATTTTCAATTGGCGTTTCCGCATGCTTTGACACAGGTGTAACAGATACGGGTGCCGAAAACGGATTTTGCACAACAGGTTTTATTTCATCACGCACACAAAAAGACCGTGGTGTTATACCAAAATCAAACCGTGGATTTTCAATATTTGTTTTTACTGCAATATTTTTTATACCTGTATCCGGAACAGCGTTTACCATTGTTTGCGCCAGTCTATCACGTAATGTTTTAATTATAAACGAACGAACATGTGTTGGTTCCAAGAAATGCACTTCGGTCTTGGCAGGCGACACATTAACATCCACTGAATTAGTCGGCAACCATAAATATAACGCACACAACGGAAATTCACGTGCATGCATAACATCCATATATGCTGCACGCAATGCACTGACCAATACCTTGTCTTTCACAGGCCGTCCGTTTACAAACAAATACTGATCCACAGATGATGCACGTCGTAATGTTGGCTCTGATATATATCCTGTTAGTTTCATGCCAGATGTTGATACAGATGCAGCATCAACTTCCAACATGCGCCCAACAACATCTTCGCCCATCACCGCAGATATACGGGATAACAAATCCTGATTTTTTGGAAACACCCATTTATCA
>JAFOXU010000008.1 GCA_017425725.1 Alphaproteobacteria bacterium
AATATACAAAAACCATTAACAACATATTAAACAAGACCCTGTAAATATATTCTTAACAACCGATGCTAATTACTTGCGATATGTGACGGTTACCGTAGCCAGTATTTGTTATAACACAAAACTTGATTGCCATTTCTATATTTTAGCAGATAATATATCAACCAAAGACAAAGCTTTAACAGGTAAATTATGCAAAACATTTAAAAATTGTCATTTACATTGGATAGATTTATCGGATTCTGATCGCGACTATATAGTAGATAATTTTATATCAAAATCTAAAAATGCGGTATATACCAAGAATATCGCCAATTATTCTCGTTTTTTAATGCCCGGATTATTGCCAGATGTAAACCGTGCATTATACATAGATACCGATATATTAGTATGGGGCGACATCGGTAAAATATACAACACTGATTTGAATGGTTTTGTTGTTGGTGCCGTTGGTGATTCTTATGTTTTGTTTGACCAGCAAATCAAAGAAAAAGCATATAAATATATAGATGCAAATCATTTATATTTTAATGCAGGGGTTTTATTAATCGATTGTGTAAAATGGCGTAATCAAGATATCGTGAATAAAATTATAGAATCAGACAAACAAATACGAGATTTAAAATTATTCAATTCACAGGATCCAATAAACAAATATTTTGAAAATAATTACCAATGGTTGCCACATGTATTTAATTGGTTTGGTGCGTATACAAAAATGCGTAGGACTAATAAAATTGCAAAATACATAAATGCAAATTTAAACGATAAGAATATCTTAATTCGTCATTTTTGTGTTTTTTTCTTTGACTTCCAATAGTTCTGTGAGTTCGTAAGTTGATAGTTAAAAACAGCCACCGTTTCACACATTTACGAACTATTTTTCCAAAATCTTTTCCAGAATGTATTCGTGGTGCCATTCGCCATCAATAAATGCAGTGTCGTGTAAAATACCGACTATTTCATAGCCCTGCTTTAACAGATTGCCAAGCGAACGGGTGTTTTTATGTTGAACCACGCTTCATAACAACACATTTTTTTACATATCATGTGAATCTTCTGGGACAGATTTTACAGTCTTCTTGGTTTGCATTAAATCAGTCAATGCGGATACAAGTTTTGTTGCCTGCTTAATCGATTTTGTTTTATCGTGTTGTATAAATTTTAAAAATTTCTTGTATCCATCTTGATGCAGACACAGACTATTGGTACCGTTTTGTGTTGTCGTTCGCATTTGTATAAATTCTGGCATTTTCGGCTGTAACTCAATTAGTTTTTGAGCAATAACATAATGTGAAATATGTGTTGTTTTTGCTATTTCGCGGGCCGATTTCCATTTTTCTGTTTTGGGTTGACAATGTGCCAAACCTGACTTGTTCAAGAATTCCGCCAAACCGTCACGATGCAGGCACAAACTTGCGGTCCCGTGTTTTGGTTTCCGCATTTCTATATAGTTTGGCATTTCAGATTGCAGTTCTGTTAATTTAGCATAAACAGAACGATAGGTTAAATTATTTTCTTTTG
>JAFOXU010000204.1 GCA_017425725.1 Alphaproteobacteria bacterium
CGTCTGCGCGCATTGATCCTTCTTCCATATTTGCGCGGGATACACCCAGTGCGCGTGCAATTTCACGAATTTCACGCAGGTAACGTTCGGCTTCGTCCGGGGATGAAATATATGAATTGTTTTCTGGGTTTTTTGTGTCCAAGAATGTGACGATTTCTAATAAGGCAACACCTGTGCGGTTATAGTCTGCAAAGGATTTAGTTGGGTGTACGTCGTGTTTTAATTTTCCTGCGTCCTGTTCCAGGTGGGCGCGTTCGATTAAAATCTTTTTAGGGTTGCCGTCGTCACCCATGATTTCAACCCAGCCACGACCGACAACCGGTGGTTCGTCTGCGGGTTGTGAAATCTGATAGCCCTGGGGCAGGTCAGGATAGAAATATTGTTTGCGGGCAAAACGGCTGTGGCGGGAAATTTCTGCGTTTATTCCCAAACCAAACTTAATCGCCTGGTCAACACAATATTTGTTTAATACCGGCAACATACCCGGCATTGCAACGTCAACCATTGACACCTGGGTGTTGGGGGCGACTGTCGGATTATAGTCGGCAGATGCGCCACTGAATAATTTCGATTCAGACAGTACTTCGATATGGGTTTCCAGTCCAATTACTAATTCCCAATCACACGTTTTGCCTTTTATTGTAAACATTTTTTCTTTTTCCCTTGCTTTTTTATTTTTTGTATCTTATTATTTGTCCCGCGTTGGCTAGGTAGCTCAGTTGGTAGAGCAAGGGACTGAAAATCCCTGTGTCGGCGGTTCGATTCCGTCCCTAGCCACCATCATCTCCTTTCTTTCGGCCGTTGCGGTCGATTTTTTTATTTCCAAAGAGATGATGTGTTTGTTCATATATTATTTCCCCATAATTGTTGTTGGGCGGTTATCAATGCTTGCAGATGATTCAATATGTTTTGCCAATTGCAGAACACGCATATCGTCAAAACGACGACCAACAACCTGCATCCCCAATGGCAGACCGTTTTGTGCCAATCCACATGGAACACTGCATGCAGGTATGCCAGCCAGATTCATTGCAACCGTAAATAAATCCAATGCATAGAATTCCAATGGTGACAGCGACGTGTCTAATGACATTGCAGTACCAGCGCTGGATGGACATACAATTAAATCACATTGTTCAAATGCAGAATTAAAACTGTCCGCAATCATACGACGAACACGGGCAGCCTGCATGAAATATACGTCATACGATTCGCTGGATAGAACCGCTGTACCGATAATCATACGACGTTGTACTTCGTCACCAAAACCGGCTGCACGTGTCTTTTTATATGTATCAATCAGGTCTGTGCCTTCGACACGCAGCCCATAACGCATACCGTCATAACGTGCCAGGTTTGATGATGCCTCGGCAGGGGCGATGATATAATATGCCGCCAACGCATCCAGGATATTTGGAATTGATACTTCGACAATTTCTGCGCCCATGGATTTCAAGTCAGAAATACGTTTTTCAAATAATGATTTCATGTCTGGTGAAATTTCAACGTTTGCGAATTCTTTGATAACGCCAACACGTAATTTTTTGCCATTCCCCAAAATTGGTTCCAGTGGACCGTTACATGTGAATCCGTTTGGTGCGCTGGTTGAATCTTTTGGGTCGTGACCTGCCATGCAAGATAACATTAAAGCAGCATCGTCAACTGTGCGTGTGATTGGACCAGGGGTGTCCAAAGAAGATGCAAATGCAACGCACCCCCAACGAGAACACAGGCCGTATGTAGGCTTCATACCAACCATGCCAGTAATTGCCGCAGGGAAACGGATTGAGCCGCCTGTATCAGTGCCGGTTGCGCATAATGCCAAGCCGCCTGCGACCGCAGATGTAGAACCGCCAGATGAACCACCCGCAGTTAAATGTTTTTCAAGTTGCCATGGATTAACAGGTGCGCCAAAGTAACTGGTCTTGCTGAAAGTGCCCATTGCAAATTCGTCCAGGTTTGCCTTGCCCAGTAATACTGTTCCTGCGTTGATTAAATTTTGTGAAACTGTTGATTCGTATTCTGGTACAAAATTTTCAAGCATACGTGATGCAGCGGTTGTGCGAATTCCACGTGTTGCGAATAAATCTTTCATTGCCATTGGAATTCCGTCCAATGGTAATGCATTGCCAGATGCACGACGTGCATCAGATGCAGCAGCATCAGCCATCGCACGTTCTGGGGTCACAGTGATATAGCAATTTAATTCTGTGCCATATTTTTCAATGCGTTCCAGATAACTTTTTGTCAGTTCAACAGATGTGATTTCACCACTGTTTAATTTTTCTAATGCTTCAAGTAATGTTAGGTTTATCATTTGCCTTTCCCATAAAGTTTTGGATACAACAATGCACCCAGTGTGTTTTTAATAAATTTGTCTTGGCATTTCCCTTTGCGCAGGTTACGTGCACAGCATTTTACTTTTGTGACGTCTGAATCCTTGCATTTTTCGCATTGTGGCATTGCATCTGGATAGAACATGCCGTCAATATTTAGTGCTGTATATCGTGAGTTCTTTTCTGGTTTATTGCCAAACTGTGCCCAGTCGCTGAAATGCATGTTTGCAGATTGAACACATGCTGTTTCTGATGGATGATGTGCGGATAGGGCATCCATTAACTTATATGCTTCTTCCCGTGTTATTTTCCCCATCAAGAAAACATTTTGTGGATATTCTTCGTACATTTCATGTGCGATGAAATATACAGGTATTTTTGTTGCTTGTTTGGACATGTGTTATTCCCCTTCCATAACTTTTGGTACTGCGAAATAGCCACGTGATGTGCCAGCATTATCAGGGGTGTTTGCCATAACCAAGTCACGAATGTTGCCGTCTGTTACAACGTCTTCACGCATTGGTGATTTGTGTTCAGACGGACTTAACATTGGGGTGACACCAGCGGTGTCGATTTTTTGTAATTTGTCCAGCCATTCAACAACAGAATCTATGTTCATATTGGCCAGTTTTTCATCAGATATTTCAATTTTGATTAAATCTGCGAATTTTTGTAATTGTTGCTTGCTAAATGCCATTTTCAATCCTATATTTATAAAGTAAAGGAATTATACAATGATTTTGCCAGATTTCAAGGCTTTTCCACGCACAGGGCGTATTTTAGGGGTTGATTGGGGTTTGTCCAGAATTGGACTTGCTGTGTCTGATGGTACGGGTGATTTTGTTTTTACCAGACCTGTGATTCAGATGTCACGTGGTGCAACCAATCATGCGGATGTTGTTGCGCAAATTGCCGGGGATGAATGCGTTGTCGGAATTGTTGTCGGATTGCCAATCAGAAATGATGGCAGTGAATCAGATACGACAAAAATGGTGCGTGATTTTGTAGATGAATTATCTGATAAAACAGATTTACCAATTTGCTTTGTAGAGGAAAATTTAACATCTGTATCTGCCCAGGAATCTATGGGGCGTGTTCGTGTGCGTGATATTAAGCAAAGGTTGGATTCAGAATCTGCACGTGTGATATTAGAAAATGCAATCGCAATAATAAAACGGGCTTAAAGCCCGTTTTTAATCTTCGTTTTTGTCTGGGATGTTGCCGTCTGCAGACAATAATACAGCGACCCAACGTGTTGAATCAAACTGGGCGCATATGATATAAATTGCAACCAGCATTGGTACACTGAAAAACATTCCTGCAATTCCCCATATCATGCCCCAGAATACCAAGTTTATTAATATTGCCAGTGTTGATATGTTTAATGTTTTTCCTGTTAGTTTTGGTTCCAATAAATTGCCAAATATGATTTGTAATGCAATCAATCCAACCGCTGTTAATATTGGCTGTTGCAATGTTGGTGCCATAACCAATGAATACAATATTGGCAGTGTGCATGCAATAATTGCACCGATTGTTGGAATGTAACTTGTTACAAACACTATAAATGCCCATACGCCTGCAAATTCGACGCCAATTAGTTGTAGCCATATAAAAGATAAAATACCTGTTATTGCAGAAATAGTTGTTTTAACGAACAGATATTTTTTCATGTTATAATCAATGCTATCCAAGATATAGCGTGACTTTTTATACTGACGTTTGTTAGGGAATAATGATGAAAATTTTTGATTAAATGTACTTTGTTCAATGAACATGAATATCATATATACAAATACCATTCCCATAGATGTTGCAGCAGATGCAATTGATGCGCCAATATTTGCAGCAATTTTTGTTATATTTGGTATCATGTTTGCATCAAATTTTAGACCAACAGAATTTGATAAAAATTCACCAAATTGTGTTAATTTGTCTTGCAGGGCAGGCAGTATTGATACCAATTCTGAAAACATGGGTCTGATTTGTGTCGCAAATATGTAGATAACCAGACAAATTGTTGCAATGCTGGCAATAAAAGACGTCCAATTAAAAATATGCCAATATACTTTCTCTGATTTTTTTGATGGATTTTTAAATGGTAAAACCTTGCGATAATAATCAGAAATAGCATTTGTTAAGTACCATAAAAATGCAGCAATTAATAATGGTATTAATATTGTGCGGCCCAACCATAAAAATAGTATAAGGCCTGCAAATACAATAATTCCGTTCATGTTTATTGCCCTTGGGTTGAGATGACGCTTGTGTCTGAAATACTAATGCTAATATTTGGTGCGGGTGCAAATACATAAAAACAACTGATTGCGATAATCATTGCAAAGTTGACGATAATTGCAAACGTTGAATATGTTTTTGGCATTTGTTTTTCGAACTTTTTTGTGCCAGTGCTTTTTACCCACAGTCCGAATATTAACGCCATTGAAAATGTTAATAACATTGGTGCCATGCCAACAAAGAAACTGGATAACAATATCGTAAATACGAACATGGCTATTGTGTTTATATTGCTTGCCAATGCCCAGTTAGTAATCTTAGAGTATATGTTTGATTTGATTTCTTGTGAAGGTTTTTTTGGTGTTTTTGTTTTCAATAAATATCCAGGTGTCCACAGCATGCCAAAACCAAATGGCCAACTTAATAATATTTTCCATGCAGGTATATTAAATTGCTGTATACGGCAGATTTTAACGTAAAAATTGATGATAGATGTGCACATTAAAAATAAAAGATACAGTGCAATGCATGTTACGACACATAAAAATGCAGTTGGGTTTGTTGTTGAAAGTATTAGTAGTGAATGCTGATAGTGTGTAAGTAAAAATGTTGATGCTGCAAACATACAGAATAACAAGATTGTTCGTGCGTTATGTATTGCGATAAATGATGGTTGATCCATTTTGATTCTTGGTAGTTTTCGTACCATAAAATAGATGCAAATAATTGTCGCAAAGCACTTGTCATCATCGTTGCTTCCCTGCA
>JAFOXU010000119.1 GCA_017425725.1 Alphaproteobacteria bacterium
CTAGATTTACGCACGCCTGGCAATTTACCTTCGCTTGCCATTGTGCGAACCTGTTGACGACACAGACCGAACAAGCGAGAGAACCCACGAGAACGACCTGTAATACTGCAACGATTACGCAAACGAGTTGGGTTTGCATTACGTGGCAATTTTGCCAACTTTTTCATTGCATCAATTCTTTCTTCTGGTGTCGCATTTACAGACATTTTTGCCTTGATTGTTTCACGCTTTTTTGCATACTGCGCAACCAGCTTTTCACGTTTATGTTGTTTATTGATTAACGCTAATTTAGCCATCTTCTTTTACCTTTTTTAATTATTTCAAAACCAATGGCAAGCCGATTTTAGTCAGCAATGCACGTGCTTCATCATCTGTTTTTGCTGTTGTTGCGATAACGATATCCATACCACGGATAGCATCAATCTTATCAACAGAAATTTCTGGGAATATCAAATGTTCTTTGACGCCGAACGCATAGTTACCACGACCATCGAACTTTGATTTTGACAGACCACGGAAGTCTTTTACACGTGGCAATGCAACTGTAATCAACTTATCCAAAAAGTCATACATTCTTTTACCACGCAATGTAACCTTTGTACCAATAGGTTGACCTTCGCGCAAACGATATGTCGCAATTGATTTCTTTGCACGTGTAACAACTGATTTCTGGGCAGCAATTGCTGTCAAGTCAGCAACAGCAGCATCTAATTTCTTTTTATCAGATACAGCTTCACCAACACCCATGTTCAAAACAATCTTGGTCAGTTTTGGAACTGCCAATGCATTTGTGTAACCGAATTCTTTTACCAATTCAGGTACAATTTCTTTTTCATAAATTTCACGCAATCTGCTTTGCATTTCTTTTTTCCTTATGTTGTGTTCCCGTAACAGCGGGCAACAATTTTACTTTTTATTATATTTCCGCACCAGATTTCTTTGCAACGCGAACTTTTTTACCATCGTTCATTTTATATCCAACGCGTGTTGCTTTCTTTGTTTTTGGATCAACCAATGCAACATTAGATACATGAACAGGTGCTTCGCGGTCAATGATATGACCTGGTTGTTCTTGTGTTGGTTTGATGTGCCATTTATGACGATTAACACCTTCTACTACAACACGTGATTCGGATGGGCGTGCTTCCAGAACTTTGCCTTTGACGCCTTTAAATTTTCCCGAAATAACTACGACTTCGTCGCCTTTTTTAATTTTCATTTTATGACCTTCCATCTGTTATTAGATTACTTCCGGTGCCAAAGACACGATTTTCTGTACATCGTATTTACGACGAACTTCACGAGCAATTGGTCCAAAGATACGTGTTCCAATTGGTTCAAAGTTGTTTTTGTTAATCAAAACAACTGCATTATCGTCAAAACGGATGATTGAGCCGTCTGGACGTTTTACAGGGAACTTTGTACGAACGATAATTGCACGTTGTACTGTACCTTTTTGAACTTTACCACGTGGAATGGCTTCTTTAATAGCAACGACGATTTTGTCGCCAACGGTTGCATAACGACGATGTGAACCGCCCAAAACCTTGATACACATTGCTTTACGTGCACCACTGTTGTCTGCAACTGTCATAACTGTTTCATTTTGAATCATAACTTTAATCCTTTTCCTGCAAGCCGGGCAATCCCCAACCGCTTTGTTATAGGTTCCGACTGTCGCCTTATTATTCCCGAACCGACCTCAAAGAACCTGTTGATTATTAGTCAACTACTTCTACTGCATCGTCTTTGGACACACCAACGCGTCCCTTAACAATCCAAGACTTTGTCTTAGAGATTGGACGATGTTCTTCAATAGCAACGATTTCACCAATTTTATATTCATTGTTTTCATCGTGTGCTTTATACTTTTTGTTCTGCTTCACGAACTTACCATACAATGGATGACGGAAACGGCGTTCTACTTCTACAACGACTGTTTTGTCATTTGCTGTACTTACAACTGTTCCTTGCAGTATACGTCTTGGCATAACTATTATCCCTTATACTGTTGTTTAACCCACGGATTTTACATATTATTTTTAATAAAACCCACAGGTTAAATTCTGTTCTTCTTTTTTCTGACCCTGCCTATGATACTCTAAAATTTAGAAATTTCAACAGAAATCAGCAATTTTTTATTTTTTTGCCGCGTTCAATTTTGTTTTTACACGTGCAATTTCACGACGGGTCTGACGCATAACATGTGTTTTTGGCATCTGACCTGCAGCATGTTGAAAGCGTTGATTCATTTGTTCTTTTTTCAAATCAGCCAATTTGCTTTCCAATGCTTCTGTCGTCAAAGATTCATTTTTTACTTTTTTTTCTGCCATTTTGAGCTACCTTTTTTTGCCCTGCCCCAAGGATTTAACCTTGGGACCACAATTAATTAGTTAACTTTACGTTCGACAACTTTTGTTTTGACAGGCAGTTTTGCCGCCGCCAATGCAAATGCTTCGTATGCAACTTCTGGTTTAACACCATCTAATTCGAACATGATACGACCTGGTTTTACACGGCAAATCCAGTATTCTACCGCACCTTTACCTTTACCCATACGAACTTCGGCTGGTTTCTTGGTAACAGGAACATCTGGGAAAATACGAATCCACAGTTTACCCATACGACGCATATGTCTTGTGATTGCACGACGTGCAGCCTCTATTTGACGTGCAGTAACACGTTCCGGTGACATAGCCTTCAATCCAAAAGAACCGAATGCTAATTCACTGCCACCCTTCGCAACACCGTGAATACGGCCTTTGTGTTGTTTGCGAAATTTTGTTTTCTTTGGCATTAACATAATACAAATCCTTCGATTTAATAATTTTTACATTATTATTTGTGCTTTCTTTCGCTGCTGCCGGCATATTCTGTTGGACGAGCCATTTCAGAAGCCAATTTTTCTTTATTAACAACATCACCTGTGTAGATCCAAACTTTTACACCGATAACACCGTATGTTGTTTTGGCCTGAATTGAAGCATAGTCAATATCTGCACGCAATGTGTGCAATGGAATACGACCTTCGCGGATTTGTTCGCTACGTGCGATTTCAGCACCGTTCAAACGACCCGAGCACATAACTTTGATACCCTGGGCACCTGCTTTTTGAGCATTCTGCACAGCTTTTTTCATAGCACGTTTGAAAGATACACGGCCTTCGATTTGCTGTGCGATATTCTGCGCAACCAATTGCGCATTCAGGTCAGGACGGCGAACTTCGTAAATATTTACGACAACTTGGTCATTTTTAACCAGTTTCTTGATATCATTACGCAATGTTTCGATATCAGCACCGTTCTTACCAATAATCATACCAGGACGTGAGGTATGAATAGTCACAACCACCTTCTTAGCAAAACGTTCAATAACTACTTTTGCCAATCCAGCTTTCTTTAACTTCTTTTCAATAAATTTGCGAATTTTTACGTCTTCTGCCAACAGGGCTGCATAATCTTTTTTACCTGCAATCCAGCGAGAATCTGTAATTTTATTAATAAATTCGCGCAATGAAATTGGTGATACTTTCTGTCCCATTTTCTTTTTTCCTTAAATTTTAGTGGGGGCGTTCTTGAAGCATCTTGCTTTATTCAAGAATCCTGCGATTCTATACCGCCCACACCCGTTTGTTATTTTGTTGTTTCTTTTTTTGCTGTTTTCTTTTTAGAAGGAGCAACACCTGATTCCAAAACAATTGTCAAATTTGAAAAAGGTTTCAAAATTGGGCGTGCGCTTCCACGTGGACCTGCCATGATACGTTTCATAGTCAATGCTTTGCCACACCAAATTTCTTTGACGAACAAAGTTTCAACTGGCAGATGTTTGTTGTGTTCTGCATTTGCAACCGCAGACAACAAAGTCTTTAAAACTTCACCAGATACACGTTTCTTTGAAAATTTCAAGACATCAACAGCACGTTCAACTGGCAAGCCACGAACCATGTCGCATACCAGATTCAACTTCTGATGGCTGATGCGTATCATTTTATTGAACGCACGAACCTGATTTTCTTTAATTCCATATCTTGTAGTTGTCATAACTAATTACCCCATATTATTTTTTGCCTGCTGCGGCTTTTTTGTTTGCTGCGTGACCTTTGAAAGTACGTGTTGGGGCAAATTCACCCAATTTATGACCAATCATATCTTCTACGATTGATACTGGAATGAATTTATTACCATTGTGTACTTCGAATGTCAATCCAACCATTGGTGGCACGATTGTGCTGCCACGGGACCAGGTCTTAATTGGTTTATGGTCGTTTTTTTCATTTGCAACTGCTGTTTTTTTCAAAACAGAAGGATGAACATAAGGACCTTTCCATACTGAACGAGACATCATTTACTCCGTTTATTTTTTATTATTTCTTTTTCGCCAAATGTCTGCTGCGAATAATCATCTTAGCAGTACGTTTATTGCTACGGGTACGATATCCCTTGGCTGGAATACCTGTACGTGATACCGGTTCGTGGCCCTTAGAGTGACCATTACCACCACCCATTGGGTGATCTACTGGGTTCATTGCCATACCGCGAACTGATGGACGGATACCCAACCAACGTGCACGACCAGCTTTACCCAGGTTGACATTGCGTTGATCTGGATTAGATACGCTGCCAACTGTTGCCAAACATTCGGAATGAACTTTACGCAACTCACCACTGTTCATTTTAATCTGTGCATAAACGCCGTCTTTACCCATCAACTGTGCATAACAACCTGCACTGCGTGCCAACTGACCGCCAGCACCTGGTTTCAATTCAATGTTATGTACGATTGTACCGATTGGCATGTTTTTCAATGGCATTGTGTTACCTGGTTTAATATCTGCATGTGCAGCCGAGATAACAACATCACCTGCTTTTAAATCACGAGGTGCCAAAATATAAGCACGTTCACCGTCTGTATATTCAATCAATGCGATAAATGCAGTACGGTTTGGATCATATTCCAAGCGAACAACTGTTGCAGGAACATCCAATTTTTTACGTTTAAAATCAATTAAACGATATTTACGTTTGTGACCGCCACCCTGATGTGGAACAGTTACATGACCAAAATTATTACGTCCACCTTTGGACTTTAAACCAACTGTCAATGCCTTTTCTGGCGCACCACGGTGCAATTCACTGCGGTCAACCTGTGTTAAACCACGTGTACCAGGTGTTGTTGGCTTATAATGTTTCAATGCCATTTTTTCTTACCTTTGTTTATACCTTGACACTAGCATCCATTTATTCTGGGTTCTCTGCCAAGGCCGTTTATTATACTATATATTTGCTGACAAATCCAGTTTTGCATCTGCCGGCAAAGATACATATGCTTTTTTAACAGTACGCTGTGTGCCTGTGCCACGACCACGGAAAGTTTTAACCTTACCTTTTACAACAACAATGTTTACCTTGGTTGGTTTTACATTGAAGATTGCTTCGACTGCACGTGCCACATCTTCTTTTGTTGCATTTGCTGCAACTTCGAATGCGATACCGTTGCTTTCAGACAGTTTTGCTGCCTTTTCCGAGATAATCGGACGACGCAGTATATCATAAACACCGGCGGTCGCCACAACTTTTTTCTCTGCACTAACTTTTTTTTCTGCCATTTTGCTTACCTTCAATTCTTATATATTATGCCAATCTTGCTTCGACTGCTTTTACTGCATCGGCTGTCAAGACCAACTTTTCATGTTTCAGAATATCCAAAACGTTCAAGCCAATAGTTGGCAAAACATCGATATTTGCGATATTTGCTGCTGATTTCTTGAAGTTTTCATCTAATTCTGTTGCGCCTACGAACAACGCAGATGCGATATCCAATTTTTTCAACTGTTTTGCAAATGCGTTTGTTTTTGCGGCTGCCAATTTTTCAGAATCAATAATAACCAAGCTGCCATCTTGTGCTTTGGAAGACAAAGCCATTTTCAAACCCAATGAACGGATTTTCTTTGGCAAATCAATGCTGTGATCACGAACAACTGGTCCATGAACAACACCACCGCCACGCATGTGAACATTATATCTTTCACCCTGACGTGCATTACCTGTCTTTTTCTGTTTAAATGCTTTTTTACCACTGCCTGCTACATCAGATACAGATTTAACTGCATGTGTACCTGCACGCTGTTTTGCACGTTGCCATGTAACAACACGGTGCAAGATATCTGCACGTGGTTCTAAACCAAAGATGCTATCAGTCAATTCAACAGAACCGACTTTTTTGCCATCAAAATTTATAATATCTAATTGCATTTTATTTACCTCGTTCTTGCTGTCGTTAACTTATTATTCTACAACAGCTTCTGTTTCGGTTGCTGTTTCTTCAGTTCCTGCTGTTTCTGTAACAACTGTTTTTGTTGGAACTGGCAAATCTTTGTGTTCTTTTTTGATTGCATCTGTAACCAGAACAAATGTGCCATTTGCACCTGGAACTGCGCCTTCAACGAAAATCAAGTTTTCTGCTTCGTCTGTGCCGAACACTTTCAAGTTCTGAACTGTGACAGTTTCATTACCCATCTGTCCAGCCATCTTTTTACCTTTCAAAACACGACCTGGCCATTCACGCATACCAGTACCACCGATAGAACGATGAGCCTTCAGAACACCGTGGGTTGCTTCTTTACCGCCAAAGTTATGACGTTTCATAGCACCCTGGAATCCTTTACCTTTGCTTGTTGCTTGGACATCAACGAATTGACCGGCAACAAAATGAGATGCCAACAATTGTGTACCTGCTGGGATAACACAGTCGTCTGACACACGGAATTCTACAACCTTACGATATGGTTTTAAACCCGCCTTTTCCGCCGCAACAGCCTGTGGCTTTGCAACATGTTTTGCCTTTGCTTCACGCAAACCCAATATATTTGCGATATAGCCATTTTTTTCCTGCGTGCGATTTCCAATGACTGTGCAGTCACCAACAGACAATACTGTTACTGGGTGTGCAACACCGCCATCATCATACAGACGCGTCATTCCTATTTTTGTTGTAATTAATCCGCTACGTTTCATTTTTTTTGCCTTTGTTTATGCCAGTTGGTTGGCGTGTTCCTTTTTTATCTACACCAACACTAGCAGTTATTTTTTATTTTACAATTTAATTTTTACATCAACACCTGATGCCAAGTCCAACTTCATCAAGGCATCTACTGTCTGAGGGGTTGGATTAACAATATCTACGACCGCTTTATGATTACGGATTTCGAACTGTTCACGTGATTTTTTATCAACGTGTGGTGAACGGTTGACTGTAAATTTTTGAATCAATGTTGGCAAGCGAACAGGACCGACAACGTCTGCGCCTGTACGTTTTGCTGTTTTAACGATTTCTTCGACCGATTCCATCAAGATGCGATGATCAAACGCTGTCAACTTGATGCGAATTTTAGATGCTGGTACCATTCTTCGTTTTCCTTATATTTATCTGGGCGGTAATCACTGACGCTTTTAATTCAGTTACACCGCCCAAGACTGTTTAATTATTTAATGATTTTTGATACAACACCTGCACCAACTGTGCGTCCGCCTTCACGGATAGCAAAGCGGCGGCCTTCGTCCATAGCAATAGGTGCAATCAATTGCACTGTGATACGAACGTTGTCACCTGGCAGAACCATTTCTTTGTCTGCTGGCAATGTGATTGTACCTGTTACGTCTGTTGTGCTGAAGAAGAACTGTGGACGATAGTTAGAGAAGAATGCTGTATGACGGCCACCTTCTTCTTTTGTCAATACGTAAACTTCAGCTTCAAAGTCTGTGTGTGGTGTAATAGAACCTGGTTTGCAGATAATCTGACCACGTTCTACATCTTCTTTCTTGGTACCACGCAACAACAAACCAACGTTATCACCGGCTTCACCTTGATCCAACAATTTGCGGAACATTTCTACGCCAGTAACTGTTGTTTTCTGTGTTGGGCGCAAACCTACGATTTCGCATTCTTCACCAACTTTGATAACACCAGATTCTACACGACCTGTTACTACTGTACCACGACCTGTGATAGAGAATACGTCTTCAATTGGCATCAAGAATGGTTTGTCAACTGGACGTTCTGGCATTGGGATGTATTCGTCACATGCTTTCAACAATGCATCGATTGCTTCTTTACCCAAACCGTCGTTTTTATCTTCTACTGCAGATACAGCTGAACCACGGATGATTGGAGCATTGTCACCGTCAAAGTCATTTGCAGACAACAATTCACGGATTTCCATTTCAACCAATTCCAACAATTCAGGATCGTTTGCCAAGTCACATTTGTTCAAGAAAACAACGATTTTTGGAATACCAACCTGACGTGCCAACAAGATGTGTTCACGTGTCTGTGGCATTGGACCATCTGTTGCAGCAACAACCAAGATAGCACCGTCCATCTGTGCAGCACCTGTAATCATGTTTTTAACATAGTCAGCGTGCCCTGGGCAGTCAACGTGTGCATAGTGACGATCTGCTGTTTCATATTCTACGTGTGCTGTATTAATTGTAATACCACGTTGTTTTTCTTCTGGAGCGTTGTCGATTTGATCAACACCTTTTTGTGCATCTGCACCGACACCATAATGATGTACGATAGCAGCTGTCAATGTTGTTTTACCATGGTCAACGTGACCAATTGTACCAATATTGACGTGTGGTTTACTTCTTACATACTTTTCTTTTGCCATAGTTTTCTCCTTAGGCTTTGTTTGTTAATTTAAAACTTCTTGTTATTATTTCGTCAGCTTTTTGATTACTTCGTCAGCAACGTTTGATGGGACTTCGTCATAATGTGACAATTCCATATATGGATTTGCACGACCTTGTGACAAAGAACGCAATGTCTTTACGTATCCGAACAAGTTTGCCAATGGAACATATGCTGAAATCAACTGGTTACCAAATTGTGTTTCGATACCATTGATTTGTCCACGACGACTGTTCAAGTCCCCAATGATGTCACCGACGTATTCTTCCGGTGTATTAACCGAAAGTTTCATAATCGGTTCCAGCAATTTTGGCGACGCTTTTTTCATCGCTTCTCTGAAGCATGCGCGTGCCGCAATTTCAAAGCACAATACATTAGAGTCAACTTCGTGATACTTACCATCTACTAATGTAGCCTTGAAATCTACTGTTGGATAGCCAATCAAAACACCTGTCTGTTGTGCTATCTTCAAACCTTTTTCAACACCTGGGATGTATTCTTTTGGAATCGCACCACCAACAATCTTGTTTTCAAATTCATAGCCCTGACCTGGTTCCAAAGGTTC
This sequence comes from Alphaproteobacteria bacterium, assembly GCA_017425725.1. Lineage (GTDB taxonomy): Bacteria > Pseudomonadota > Alphaproteobacteria > Rs-D84 > Rs-D84 > Enterousia. The sequence continues at coordinate 9,254 of JAFOXU010000119.1, forward strand.
AAATTCAATTTTTACCTGTGCGTACTGACCAGAACCACCAGACTGTTTCTTGTGTGTATATTCTTCTGTGATTGGTTTGCGGAATGTTTCACGATATGCAATACGTGGTTCACCAACGTTAACATCAACCTTGAATTCACGCAACAAACGATCAACCAAAATTTCCAAATGCAATTCACCAACACCAGACAAAATTGTTTGACCAGATTCTTCGTCAACAGATACACGGAAAGAAGGATCTTCTTTTGCCAATGCCTGCAGACCCAAAGACATCTTTTCAATATCAGCCTTGGTTTTTGGTTCAACAGCAATGCTCATAACTGGCTCTGGTACATGGATTGATTCCAACAAGATTGGATTGGATTCATCACACAATGTGTCACCAGTAATTGTTTCTTTCATACCAACCAATGTGATAATGTCACCAGCTGATGCTTCTTTGATTTCTTCACGGTTATTTGAATGCATCAACAACATACGACCAACACGTTCACGTTTATCACGGTTAGAATTATAAACATAAGAACCGGAAACCAATTTACCTGAATAAATACGGATAAACATCAAGTTTCCAACAAATGGGTCATTTGCAACTTTAAATGCCAATGCACTGAATGGTTCTTTTGCATCTGGTTTACGTTCGTCTGCTGTTTCACCATCCATTTTTGTACCCTGAATCGCAGGAACGTCCAATGGGCTTGGCAAATAGTCAACAATCGCATCCAACAATGGTTGAACACCCTTGTTTTTAAATGCAGTACCACACAATACTGGGTTAAAGTTTTGTGCAATTGTACCCTTGCGAATCAATTTTTTGATTGTTGCGGTATCTGGAACATTACCTTCCATGTATGCTTCCATGATTTCATCGTCCAGTGTAACAACTTCTTCAATCAATTTTTCGTGTAATTCTTCGGCTTTTGCTTTCAAATCTTCTGGGATTTCAACAACATGTGGATCTTTGCCCATATCATCTTCCCAGACAATACCCTTCATTTCAACAACGTCAACAACGCCACGAAAATCAGATTCTGCACCAATTGGGAAATTCAAAACCAATGGATTTGCACCCAAGCGTTCACGAATCATATCAACACAACGGAAGAAATTACCACCAATACGGTCCATTTTATTAATAAAGCAAATACGAGGAACCGCATAACGGTCAGCCTGACGCCATACTGTTTCTGTCTGTGGTTGTACACCAGATACAGATTCAAACACTGCAACCGCACCGTCCAATACACGTAATGAACGTTCTACTTCCATTGTAAAGTCAACGTGCCCCGGTGTGTCGATCAAATTGATACGATGATCACGCCAGAAACATGTCGTTGCAGCAGATGTAATTGTAATACCACGTTCTTGTTCCTGTTCCATCCAGTCCATGGTTGCGCCACCATCGTGCACTTCACCAATTTTATAAGTCTTTCCGGTATAGAACAAAATACGTTCTGATGTTGTTGTTTTACCCGCATCAATGTGGGCCATAATCCCAATATTGCGGTACATATGTAAAGGTGCGGTTTTTCCGACTGACATAGTGTCTTTCCTTTGCTTTTGTATTTATTACCAGCGGAAGTGAGCAAACGCCTTGTTCGCTTCTGCCATTTTATGTGTGTCAATTTTCTTTTTAAATGCACCACCTTGGCCATTTAATGCATCACGCAATTCGCCGAACAATCTTTCTTCCATGCTACGTTCACCACGTTTACGTGCAAACATTACTAACCAACGCAATGCCATTGTCTGCTGACGTGCTGGTCTTACTTCGACAGGAACCTGATATGTTGCACCACCGACACGGCGACCTTTTACTTCTACTGATGGTTTCAATGCATCAACCGCTTCCAAGAAAGCAGTCAGTTCATCACCGTCTTTTGCAATCTTTTTCAATTTATCCATTGCACCATAAACGATGTTTTCAGCAACTTCTTTTTTACCATCCCACATAACAACATTAATACATTTTGCAACAACCAGATTATGATATTTAGAATCTGGCAAGATTTCACGTTTTGTTGCAGCTTTACGTCTTGACATTTTGTTTTTCCTTTTATCACTTCATCTGCAAAGCGCAGATTACTCACATACATTACATATGTGTGGTTAATTTAATTATTTCTTTGTTTTGGCACCATACAAAGAACGACCTTGTTTTCTGCTATCTACACCCTTGGTATCCAAGACACCACGAATGATATGATACTTAACACCAGGCAAGTCCTTTACACGACCACCACGAATCATAACAACACTGTGTTCCTGCAGGTTATGACCTTCGCCAGGGATATATGCTGTTACTTCGCGGCCGTTTGCCAGTTTTACACGGGCAACCTTACGCTGCGCCGAGTTAGGTTTTTTCGGTGTAGTCGTATAAACACGTGTGCAAACACCACGTTTCTGTGGGTTTTCCATCATGTCAGGTGCTGTACTTTTTACAACAACCTTTTTACGAGGTTTCCGAATCAGTTGGTTTACTGTTGGCATTCAAAATTCTCTTTCTTTTTTCTACCTGTTTTTAGTCTGCACAAAACCCGCTTATCAGAGTTATTTCAACGACTTAACGCCGGATTATAATTCTGAAAACGCAAGCGGTTTCATGTGTTTCTTGCTTTCCTTGTTTACACAGAAAGCGAATATACTATAACCCCCACCCCCGTCATTGTCAAGAAAAATATGGGAAAAAATCATAAGATTTTCGCTTGAAACGCCCGTAAAAGTAGGAATTTAAGAAAAAACCAATTTTTGACAAAAACACATCTCGTACAATCTAAATTTCAACCCGTGATTAGTGTAAAAAAATAAAAGATAATGGTATAGATAAACGGGTTGGCAATGGCGTAGTGTACATAACGTTACATGAGCCATTACCAACCCACTTTAGATATGCCATTAGATTTTATTTTTTAGAAGTCGATGCCGAATTGAACACCAATCGTTGCCGGCACATGTTCAAAACCATGCAACACATCCTTGGCAACATAGAATCCGACATATTTTGTCACATCAATATTATAATTCGCTCCGATTTTCAGACGTAACTGTTCACCGTCATAGTATTTGTCATACAAATCAAAATCAAACATCAATTCGCCAACCCAGTTCCATTTATCATTAACAATATATTGCCCCTGAATCCCGACTGTCATCGCCCAAGCATCACTGTTTTGATAATCAACATCATCGTTCAGATAGTCTATTTCAACCACACCTGCCAATGTCCAGTCATCCGTTACACGCCCAACATGCGCCCCCAAGGTCCAATTATACGCAATTGTTTCCAAATGCTGACGAGTATTATAAACTTGCATTACACTACCGTAAATATCAGACTGACGCTCTCCATCATCAAAGACCGTCCAATCTAACCCTGCTTGCAAATAATTCCACGACCATTTCCCAAATCTAGGATTATCCGAAGAATCATACGAGCCACTTGTCTGTGCCTTTACGACCAATTTATCCGTTATCCCATATCCAAATTCATCCGCCATAACAAAACGATTAAATTTAGAATTAACTTCCAATGGTGTTAAGACATTATAAAAACGACCTTGTGATGGACTATACAGCGGATTCCCATCGATTATATTTCCCGCATGTACAGTCCCAACAACCAACACCAACACACTTGAAACAAATATTCTTTTCATGAACATCTCCTGTTAAATTACAAATACATTGTAAATATATATCAAAGCATAATTAACAGGAACATATACCCTATCAGTAAACCGGACACAATACAGATATATCTGTTTTATCCACACCAGCTTCTGCAGCGGCATAATCTAGCATATTACTACAATTAATCCCCTCTTGCTTAAAATACTGACCAAAAATAGAAAACCTATTTATATTATCCGTCTCTAACGCAACCATAACAGCTGTCTTACCTTGTTTGTTTTTATTAAAAAAGGCAGAATCATACAAATATTCTTTACGTTGATCATTTAATATACTAATACACATATTAGCAAAAGAAAAAAAATCATCGTTGTCAACAGCTGCTAATGCATGCCATACAGTATCACCATTATTATCCGCCAACCAACAAATTTCATTATTAGTGTCAACTTTTGCCAAGTCTGGCCTTTTACCTTCCTTAATATCAGATATCACAGAATTCATATTTAAACCAAATAATTCCGATGACATACCACCAGACCCAGACACAAAATTTTTAACAACCGATATATCATCATTAAAACAGTCTACATTTTGTTGATAATTACAAATTTCCTCACCTGTCAGTTGCGGCGACAAGAACAACACTACAAAATGCTCTTCCTTGCCCCGTTCTTGCAAACATTTATAAAATTCGCAATTCAAATACACATCCTGAAAATCCGCTATACAGCTATTACGTATACGATATTCTATTTTTTCTGTTTCTGTCAAAGAATCCCAATCTAAATTATCTCTTCCAAACTGTCGATATTTCACACTTTCCCAATATTCGTTTCGTGCCGCAACCGCAGGTTTCATACAAGCCTTAAAAATTCCCTCCACATCAGAATCAGATTGCGCCCACACATTAAAGCCACTAAAAAATATTACAAGCAAACAAAATAAATATTTCATTTTTATTCTCTTCCCAACAAACAGAATCACACACCCATACACATTGTAACATAAAAAAAAAGACACCCAAAGAAATAAATCTTAGGGTGTCTTACTACTCGAAAGGTGATGAATTAACTAAACAGTTTTTTACCATCTAGTTGTCGTGATTATAGCAAGCACGAATCAAACTGCAAGTAAAAATTTCAGAAAATTATTTATTCCTAGACTTCTTTATTTTCCGCCACGCATCATGATTTTTTTGGTGTTGCGCATAATCTATGGAAAACCTGTGTCCACCCTGCCCGTCTGCAACAAAAAATAAAAAGTTTGTTTCTGCAGGACGCATAACCGCACGAATCGCATTTTGCCCAACATTTGCAATTGGTGTTGGTGGCAATCCTGAATTTCTGTATGTATTATATGGACTATCTATTTTTAAATGGCTACTCAATATTGGTTTTCCCTGCATATCTCCCAAACCGTTTGTTAACGCATAAACAACTGTTGGATCTGCCTGCAAACGCATCCCCTTGTTTAGCCTATTTAAATATACACCGGCAACGATTGGCATTTCACGTGCAATTGGCGTTTCTTTTTGCACAATTGATGCCAAGGTTACAACATCATCCCATGTTTTTAATGGCCTTGGCAAAACACGATATGCCGCCTTGATATGATTATTAACATCAATCATTTTTTTTCGCATCAGTTCCAAGACCGCCAAACGATTCGTTCCACGTGCAACACGATACGTATCAGGAAATATTTGGCCATCTTTTAAATTACACACTGGTCGACTTTTATTATCATCACACTCCACCGCCCCCTGCAAACCAGAATGCTGTAACAAAATATTTTTTATTTGCATTACAGTCAAACCTTCGGGAATAACAACTGTTGTTGTTGCAACATCACCTGTTGTCATCATTCGTGCGATTCGCCACAAACTGGCGGACTGGGGAATATCGTATTGTCCGCTTTGAATTGTTCCACCATTAAAACGAATCAATGCAACAAACGCATCCTTGGAATCAATTAAATTATTTTTAGCCAAACGATTCGCAACACCCGTCACAGAATCACCACGCACAACATTAAAAACCGTTGCAGATTTTACAGTTGAATGAACACAAAAAACATACAAAAACACAACCAGCGCAACCACAACTGGCGCAAACAACATATAAGCAAAAATATATCTCGGAAAAAACTTTCTACATTTCACCATGACGAAGATTATTACAAATAAAAACTAAATTTGCAATACAACAAAAACCGCCCTGATTGGGGCGGTGATTTTATTTTTCTTCGTCTTCTTTACCCAAACCAATTGTATTTTTAATCGGATCAACAATTGATTCTTTGGCACTGTCCAACGTACGAATTAACGCACGACGAATCTTACCACTAATTGTCATTGGTAGCGTATCTACAAATTCAATAATACGTGGACTTTTATAGTGTGCAGTATTTGCCTTTACGTGGTCTTGCAACTGACGCACCAACACATCATTTGCCTGAAAGTATTTATTCAAAACAATTGTTGCCTTAACCGCCTGACCACGTGCATTATCTGGCACACCTGTAACAGCGACTTCACGAACAGCCGGATGTTCCAACAATACAGATTCTACTTCGAACGGACTGACACGATAACCACTGGTTTTAATTAAATCATCATTACGTCCAACAAACCAGAAATATCCATCAGAATCTAAATACGCCATATCACCAGTATGATAAAAACCATCACGATACACAGATGCAGTCTGTTTTTCATTTTTATGATATCCTTGGAACAAACCTAATGGTTTCGAATCTTTGACACAAATACAGATTTCACCCACAGTATTAACATCTGTAATTTGGCGACCATGTTCATCCAACAGTTGAATATTCCAACCTGCAGCAGGCTTTCCCATTGAACCTGGCTTTGGTTCAATCCATTGATTCGTAAACAACAATACAGATGTTTCTGTCTGACCAAAACCTTCACGTAATTTAACACCTGTCTTTTCCAAGAAACGTTCATACACTTCTGGATTTAATGCTTCACCTGCGACATCTGCCTTGACCAACGACGACAAATCAAATTTATCCATATTTGTATTTATCATCATCTTGTATGCAGTCGGTGGTGCACAAAACGAAGTAACTTTATTATCAGCAATCGCAGACAACAAATCACTGGCCGTGAACACACGTGAAAAATCAAACACAAACACAGTTGCCCCAGCCAACCATTGACCGTACATTTTACCCCAAGAACACTTTGCCCAACCAGATTCAGACAACGTAAAATGAATATCACCATCTGTCAGACGTTGCCAAAATACTGCTGTATTAATATGTCCCAATGGGTATGTAAAATTATGTGCGACCATTTTTGGCATGTCTGTTGTACCACTGGTAAAGTACACAACCATTGTATCTGTATTTTCATTTGGAATACGTTCAAAACTAGATGGATATTTTTCACACGCATCTGCAATTTCTGCGCAATCAATTAATTGAATTTCGTTATCACCAATGGCTTTTTTTATTTCACCAACCACAGCACCATCATCAAACGCAATTATTGTTTTAACATCTGCCATTTTGATACGGAATTTGATATCTTCTGATTTCAGTTGATTTGTTGACGGAATTGGAATCGCCCCCAATTTATGCATTGCCATCATAACAACCCAATATTCCCATCTGCGACGCATAAATAATAAAACTGCATCACCTTTTTTAACACCACGTGATGTCAAGAAATTCGCAACAGCCCCAGACATCTCTGACAACATTTTAAATGTGATTGATTTTTTTTCGCCATCA
>JAFOXU010000025.1 GCA_017425725.1 Alphaproteobacteria bacterium
AAATCAAAGATGCGGTTAAGGTTATTGGGTCAACACTTGGACCAGATGGAAAATTGGTTGCGATCACAACAGAAAATCCAAATACGCATTTGTCAGAAACAATATTAACCAAAGACGGATTTAAGGTATCACAAAGTATCAAAGATACGTCTGCTGGTGCGAATTTTGTTCGTCAAGTATGCAAAAGACAGGTTCGTGAAATTGGCGATGGCACGACATCGGTTGCGGTATTGTTATCTCACTTGGTTGATTATTCGTTAAAAGATTTGGCTGTTTTGAAAGAATTAGAAAAACCGTTAAAAGAATATTTGGACAAAGTAGCGGTTAAAAAGATTGACAAAGAATCATTGTTTAATTTGGCAATGGTTTCCAGTAATGGCGATGTAAAAATATCTGATACTGTTGCGACAGTTGTTGGTAAAAATGGTCGTGACGGACATTACATTGTGGAAGAACGTGATCAGGACGGTATAACCAGCGAACAAATCAAAGGTTATGTATTGGACAATGGTTATTCCAATCAAGCATTTGTGAACACAAAGACGGGTGTTGAAATGATTAACCCTGTTGTGTTTATCAAAGAATACATGTCGCTATCTGATATTGCACAGGTTGCCACACAAGCAATACAAGAAAACAGACCGTTCCTTTGTATTGGTCAATGCGATGAACAAGCATTGGCATCATTGGTTGATAATCACATCAAAGGCATTGGTCAATTCTGCAATATAGCATTAAATGCGATTGGCAATAAACGTGCGGATTTGGTTGCAGATTTAACGGTATTAGCACCGCATATAACCAAAGTGCATATTACACGCAGAATGGCAACGTTTGAATACAATGAATCAGACGAAACAAAGCAATTAGTTAAAGCGATTGAAAACGAAACCAAAACATTATCTGGTGCAGAAAAAGCATGGTGCAAAGAAAGATTAGCACGTTTAGAAAGCAAGATTGCAAAGATATATGTTGGTGCAGAAACAACAGCCCAGATGGTTGAATTAAAAGACCGTTTGGAAGATGCGATACTGGCAGTTATGCAAGGATTTGATGGTTATGTTCCTGGTGCTGGTCAAGCATTACGAGATTTTGGCAAGACAGTTGTTATTAAACCAAAACACAAAGCAAAAATATTTAATGTGATACATGATGCGGTTGGCATAAAAGATGTCCCAGAAACCGTTATTGAACCTGCGAACTTAGTATATCAGGTTTATAAGACAGCGGTTGAACAAGCAATTTTAATCAAAAGGACATGCCATGCAATATAAAGTATTACGAGATTTGGTGCAAATTGAATTATTGCCAGACACAGATGCGTTTGACGTTTCTGATTTGCAATTTGCAAAGGTTATAGCCAAAGGCGAAAAGTGCAGCAAAGAATACAACGTAGGCGATGTTGTTGGTTTTATAAAAAAGACGGCTTATGTTGGCGAAGGCATAACTTTTATCTTTGACGAAAATGTTTTGATGGTGCGTAAATGACAGAACTGGAATTAAAAGAATATCTGTTTGAAACGAACCAAGAACTGTTGGATGAAAACATCACGGTTGATGATTTACAACGGCACAATGGCAGTATTGACCATTTGCGACAACGTAGTCAGGACGAATCCATAGACAAGATGGTTCGTGGTTTATATGACAAAAGCAAAGTTGCACAAAATCTGACAGGAAAGTTTAAGTTTGCGATGCGATTACATGGTCGCAAGTTTCCCGACAAACTTAAAAGAACAGCAGCGGAACGGTTGCTGATGAAATACGAATAACAGGTTACAACATGGATGAAAACAAAGATTTTTTAGACTCTGATGACATCAGGGTAAGGGGTGGTATTGACTTGCATCCAATATTTTATTGGCGAGCAATGTATGACACGGACAAAGACGTGTTTCAAATATTACCGTTTATGCGTATAAACAACAGCGACACAGGTCGTGCGGATTGGATGGATGTGCAGGTTAGTGAAAAGCACAAGATACAATACCGCAAAAAATGGGAAGAGTTTATTGAAAAGCATAAACTGCACAGATTTGAATTTACCCGTGATGAAATGATGCACATACAGCAATTCAGGGACAAGGTGGAAATATTCCAAAACAAGATATTGTTGCCACAAGACCATCCTGAATACTGGAAAATGATAAGCGATTTCAGCATCAAGTTAAACCCAGAAGATGTTATCAAATTAAATTCGTTGGATGGTATTACAGAACCTGTAATAGAAAAAGCCACAAAGGGCAAAGACGATAAGATTTTAGATGCACTGTCCATGATAGCAGACAAATTGGACTCATTGGACAGACGTGTCACCGATATTGAAAACAAACAATAAAAAGGTTACGCATGACAGACGAAAACAAAAGCATAAATGAAATAGTTGAACAAGCATTTGAAGCAGAAGAATCTGCACCAGAAGCGGTTGAAACTGATACTGATGTTGAAACACCCGTAGAAACACCAGAAAAGCCAGCAGACGAGCCAAAGGGTGACGATAAACCTGTTGACACCCCAGTGGAAGAAAAGCCTGCTGACGAGCCTAAAAAAGACGAACCAAAAGCGGATGATGCGGTAGTTGAAGATAAACCAGCACCAAAACAGGTTCGCAAAGAGTTTGCTGATAGCAAATGGAAAGATTTAGACAGCGATACAAAAGAAGAATTGAGCCGTTTATCGTCTGAAAATGAACGTAATTATTTGCGTGCAGCGGAAGCAGAACACAACGCAAAGTTAATGCGTAAGACATTAGAACCTGTGCAGGGTTACATAAGCGAAGTTGCACAACAAAGCAAGATTAGCGAAAACGAAGTTATACGTAACTGCATAGACATTGTGCAGAAATTAAACGATAACCCAACATTGACAGCAAGACAAATGATTGCTGGTCACATTATACAGTTTGAAGACCCTGTTGCGGTTATGGTGGAAATGGCCAAAGCATACGGTATAGATATGAAAGGCGATTTAACACCACGTGATATACCTGCGAATTATTATGCAGCAAATGCCAAGGCAAGATATGAAGCCCGTCAGGCAAAGTTTGTTAAACCAGAAGAAGATAGCACTGACGATTATGTTACAGATTATGTAAATAATACACCT
>JAFOXU010000075.1 GCA_017425725.1 Alphaproteobacteria bacterium
GGCACAATAATCGTTAGTGGCGGTAAATCAAAGAAAGAAGATAAAAAAGAAGACAAGAAAGAAGAAAAAAAGGAAGGTAAATAGTGCTAAAAGCAAAACTGATTTTGCTGGCTGTTAAAATCGTAATGTGGATAACCGCATTGGGGGTTGGTATATGGTATTTATCTTCATCGTTATCTGGTGGCTCTTTGACGTATACCAGTACAGACAGATTTTTGCAGAACATAGGGGTAGAAAATGGTGATATTACAGGCGCCAATGGGTGTTTTTTATGTCGCTATGTTTCTGATTTGTTTGACGTCTTGGGCAATGCCACAGGGCAGTTTTGGACCGCAATGCTGGATTCTTTGTGGGTTATAATGGTGATTGGTTTTGGTGCGTTTTTATTTATTCATGCAATACAGCATATTTATAACGCAGCAAAAGAAACATCCAAGGGCGATACAAGCGAAAAGAAATTAGAATTTAAATCTTGGTTTGACAAGGTCTGGAAGCAGGGCTTGCGAATAATGTTTGTTGGTGTTTTAATCGGTGGAATTGGTACGCATAAGATCGATTCTTTACGTATTATATCTGATGTAACTATTACACCTGTAATGTATTTTGGGGCAGAACTGTCCATGGCTGCAAGCGGTATAAACAGTGCTGCAGACTGTTATGTAGAACCAAGCACAACACCAACACGTCCGTTAACAGAAGAAGAACAAGAAGCAGAAAAAACAAAGAAAATATTAGAACCAGTACTTCGTCCGTTTATGTGTGTTATTGGTAATATAAACAGTGTTATGTTGGCTGGTGCATCAGGTGGTTTTTCGTTAATGAATTATGCCTGGATGGGTTTAGGTGGTGGTGTGATGACCTGGGTTGCTGGATTGGCCGTGGTATTAATGTTTTTATGGATTGGCTTTAATTTGTTTTTTCAAATTTTATCAGTTGTGTTCAAGTTAATATTCCTGATAATCTTTATGCCACTGTTATTGGCAGCAGCTGCATTTGAACAGACATGGGGACCTGCCAAGGGATTGCTGGGAAAAGGGGTTGACATGTTGGTGTCCAGTGCTGTTCGGATTGTTGCAATTACGTTAAAAGTGTTGGTTATTTACACAACTGTATCATATGCGGCAGATTCTTATTTCCCGGGCCCCACAGATAATTATAGTGCAATTTTACCACCGCTGATGGGGCAGACCCCAACAAATCCTGATTTGCCGACAGGAATAGTTATGAATGTGTTTAAGGACTGTGAAAGTGTTTCGTTAGAGAATAATGAAATTAATAAAGATAAGTTCAAAGAATGTTTTATCAATAAAAAAAATGAATTAGAACAAGAATACCCTGGTTATGACTTTTTTGGATTTATGAAAGACGGTTGGGATTTCCTGTTGCTGATGACGTGTTTGTTCTTGCTGTATAATTATGCAATCAGTCCAAAAATTGATAAATTACTGGGCAAGGATTCGTCTGAAATGTTTGATATTGGCGCATGGATCAAAGATTTTGGTGGGGTTCTTTGGAATATACCATTAAAAATAACAGACAAGATAACAAGTGCGGTGGGCAAGAAATGATAAAATGTATTCGTAAATTTTTATCGCTGATTATGGTTGCTGTGGTTGTAGTTGGTATTTGCACATCCGGTTTTGCAGCAATATCTAATCTGCAAAGCGCAGCCACCACGGTTGCTGAACAAGCACTGGGTATGCCCGATATTGGTGATAATGGTACGTGGGCAACCGAGAATAACAGAAATTTAATTTTAAACAACATAAGACAAGATGTGGAAAAATTTTCTGGTACTGAACAAAATCAATCCACTGAACCTTATAAATGTGATAATACATATGTCCCAGTAGAAGCAAAAGTTGGTCTGTCTTTTATGAATGCTTTTTCCCATGTGGCAAAAATTTTAGATAACTCATTGGTGCGTTTCACAATTTTGTTTATTGTAATTATGTATGGTTTATGGATTCTTTTTGAAGCCTATACACTAATCATTGGTCAGAATACGGTAAAAGAAAAAGTCTTTGAAATGGCAAAAGTTGGGGCCAAGGTTGCAATATGGGTTGTCGTATTATCAGTTGGACCTGCTAAAATGTTTTTATGGGTTACGTCGATAATAATGGAAATTGGCACAATGTTCGCAAATGTTGTATTAGAAGCAACAACGGAAATTGCGGGTTTAAATTCAGAAACATTATGTAACACATGTGATGCGATTAAAGAATATGCGGTAAAAAATATTCCAGGTGATAACATATTTGTCGCAGCACGAGAATACATAATCGATGATCAAGAACGTGTAAAATCTGCCGCACATGATGCAGCAAATATCATGTGTGTGCCGACCGTATTGTCTGGATTTTGTATGTATGCAATTAAACTTGGATGGGCATGGATATTGGGTAGTATTGGCGAGAGCTTGTTTGGTTTTTTATGTGGATGTGCATGTGTTGTTGGGTTTATTTATTTGGCATGGAAATTTGCATTTATTGCATTCGGTGTGATTGCAGATTTGTTCCTGGGGATAATAATGTTGCCATTTACTGCGGTTGCAGAAACAGTTAACAAAACAACGTGCAAGGGTATCGCAGGAAACATGTATAATGGGTTTACCAAATTGTTTTCTGCAGAGTCGTTAAATGCACAAATTGGACGTTTTGTAAATGTGGCGTTACATTATGTGGTCTTATCAATGATTATTGCCATATGCGCCGCATTGTTATCTGGTATTCTGGATATGAGTCCTGAAAACATTGTTCCACGATTTAACGATGGGCTAGATAACAATTTCGTAGAAATTGCGTTGATTTCTGCGTTGGTATGGTGGTTGGCCAAGAATGCAACAAAATTTGCAGATGAAATGGGTGGCAAGATTTCATATGATATGGGTACAACTTTGCAAAATGACGCAAAAACATTATGGTCTAAAACCAAAAGTGGTGCAAAAACGGTATATAAAATTATCAGGAAAAAGTAAGTCAGGTTATACTTAACATCATTTGTATCTATGCCTTGAAAACTGGAAAGTTATATTTTATACTTTGTATAACATGAAAATTCTAAACCGGTATTTTTTGCGTCAATTGGTCGCTATTTTTATCATGCTGTTATTGATTTTAACAGGTCTGGCATGGATGATGCAGATTATGTCCATGATGAAGTTTTTGTTAAAATACGGTGTTGAACTGGACAGTTTTCTGGGGTTGACATCATTGATGATACCGTTTATTGCGTCGATTGTAATTCCGTTTGTATGTTTTATTGCGGTTATCTTTGTTTATAATAAATTAATATCTGATAATGAAATTACGGTAATGGCTGCGTCTGGATTGTCGCCATATCAAATTGCCAAGCCTGCATTAAAATTAGGGGCTGTGTTAACAATTTTAAATTTATTGTTAAACATATGGATTGTTCCGCAAAGTCAGTCTTTGTTTTACGATATGCAATGGAATATGAAATATGGTATGGCGCATATGAAATTACAAGAAAGTGCCTTTACAGAAATTTCCGAAGGGTTGGTTGTATATGTGGAACAGGTGTCTGACCATGACTTAAATCAAATAATGTTATCAGACATGCGTAATAAAAATTCTTCAAATACTATATTTGCAGAAACAGGTAAATTGGTTACAACTGCACGTGGGTTGTCATTGGTAATGAAAAATGGCGCATTGCAATTCAGTGGTAATCAAACAGTTACTGGAACTTTTGACACATTTGATATGGATTTAAATATCGTTGAAAAAAGTGCTGGTAATTCTTTCCGTGTTCGTCGTATTCCAACAATGGAATTGTTGCGTGTTGCGTTTGATGCAGAAACACAAAAAAAACACAAAATGGTGTTAACAGAAATGTGTAACCGCTTTTTAACACCATTGATGAATTTGGTTCTGGCTGCGTTATGTGCTGCGATTTTATTGCGGTCCAGTTTATTGCGTCGTCGTGCCAGTTTGGCACCAGCTGTGGCTGTTGCATCAATGGCGGCTGTTATGGGGATTTATATGTCGTTATCAAATATGATTGGCAGTTTAACAGGATTTGGCCTGCTGACAATTGGAATTGGTGTGTTTTTTGTTGCTATATTGATGGTGTTGGCAAAGAAATGAAAAAGATATATTCATTTTTAATGTTTGTATGTGTTTTTAATGCATCTTGTTATGCACTGTCTGTTAATACCGAAGAACCACGCCTGATTGTTGCAGACAAAATTGAATATAATGCCAAATCAGAAGAAATAAAAACGGTTGGAAATACTGAAATTACGAACAAGTCTGGACAACGTATGACGTTAACAGATTCTTATATTTCGCAACAGTCCGGTGGTCTGATGGGCAGCGATATACAAATTTGGTTGGGACAACATGTGTATGTTGAATCAGACAGTGTTAATCGTACCGGCGATTTAACAATTGCGCATGAAGCGACCTTTACTGCGTGTGCGAATTGCGATTCGTATGGCGATGCATGGGATGTATGGGCCAGTAAAATTGTTCATAATTCCGAAACTCGTATGTTGTCTTTTTACAATCCTGTATTTTATGCGTATGAATTACCTATATTTTGGGCGCCATATATGTCAATGCCAGATCCGGGTGTAAAGTATAAAACAGGATTGTTGATGCCTGATATGGGGTCTACGAATAAAATGGGTACACAGATAAATATCCCAGTGTATTTGTCTTTATCAGAAACGCACGATATGACATTTACATTCAGTTATTTAACCCAAGAAAATCCATTGTTTCAATTAGAACATCGTCTGAATGCATCTCATTCTGAATTTCGTACATCTGGTTCTTTTACACATAACAAAGAAGGGGAAAATCGTTGGCACATCTTTAATGACGACATCATAGAATTGGGCGACAACGCACGTGCAACGATATTTTTGGAACGTACATCAGATAAAACATATTTACAAAAATATGGCTTTTACAGCGCACAACCATACCTTGATTCTGGCGCCAAGTTAGAGGTTTTTGGCCAAAGTAGTTATGCTGTTGCAGATATGCACGTGTTCCAGGAATTACGTGATGTGTCTGGTAATTATTCTGCGCCAGATGGTAATATCTTGCCAAACATTCGTGCAGTACATCAAACAGCGCCACTGTTTGGTGAAACGTACGCAACGTTCGGTGCAGACGTTTTAGGAATATCTGGCGATGGTTTTTCTTCACAACGTATGATTGGCGATATTCGATTAACCAGCCCATGGACATTATGGGGTGGAAACAGATTAACTGCCAGTTTATCAACCCGTTATGATTTATATAATTTTGGCACCACAGAAATGATAGACGGCACAACGTATTCCGGCCCAAAAAAACGATTTTTACCAAGTGGATATTTGGAATGGGGATTGCCATTATTTAAACCAACCAGTAATTGGACACAGATACTGGAACCACGTGTCCGTATAACATTTATGCGTAATTTACAAGACGATGAATTTGCATTAGATAATGATTCTGCAGGAACAATTTTAACAGACACAACACTGTTTTCAGACAATCGTTTTTCTGGGTATGATTTATGGGAAAATGGCACATATGCGGATTATGGTGTTCGTTGGTCTGCATACAGTGAATCTGGCCATGATATGGAAATCTTTTTAGGGCAATCATATGATTTTACAGACAAAGAATCTGTTGATTTAAACAGTGGGTTCAGCGATGGGTTATCAGACTATGTCGGACGCATTAGTTATAAAAATTCCAAGTGGTTAAATCTGGCATCCAGATTCCGCCTGTCCCAAGACAATTTGGCATTACGTCATATGGAAACATCTGCGCATATCGGTAAAAATGGAACGTTTTTAAATATTGGGCATATATGGTCTGATAATATGGGTGATGCATTCTTGCGTGCAGGCGATGTTAACGAGGCTGTTGTTGGTGCAGGTATTCAATTATCAAATCGTTGGGCATTGCGCTGGAATGCTATTTATAATATGGATATTGGTTCATTCCAAAGCCATACAGGCGGTGTTTTCTATAACCATCCATGTTATTATATGTCGCTTCAATATCGTCGTGATAATGCGATAAAACAAGACTATGTTGGAACAACAACATTCCAGTTCAAGATTGGTATGGCAATCGATGGTGTGCAATATTAAGAAAAGTAAGGAAAGAAAATGAAAAAGTTTAAGTTTTTGTCTGCGTTCTTGTTAGCGATGTTTGTATTGCCGGTGCATGGTGCATCTGTTGTGGCTAATGTAAATGGTACGCCGATTACAGATGCTGATATAACGGCACGAACAAAATTAATGGCATTACAAGGTAACACATCAACAGATAATCGTCGTGTCGCATTGCAAAATATTATCGATGACAGTGTAAAAATTTCATATGCATCAAACTTTAACGTCGTTCCAGATGATAAAACAGTTGATAAAGAATTTAAGAAAATGAAACTGGAAAATTTAAGTGCGCTTGAAACCCAGATGGCAAAAAATGCACTGCGTGCAGAAATCGCATGGCAGATTGTTGTTGGTCGCACAATTTTGCCAACAGTTGATGTTACAGACGATGATATAAATGCAGAAAAAGTAAATCTGGCACGTGAACATGGTTTACCACTAGAGGTTACAATTATACGTCTGACAGATATCCCTGCAGATGTTGCGAAACATTTATCAAAACCAAAATCATGTGATGATGCAATGGAAATCGCAGAAAATTTAGGGGGCATTCCACAACGTTTTACCGCCAAACAATATGAATTATCTGCTGATATTCGTGAACGTACTGCGGCATTACCAAAATTAACGTGGTCACCATTACAAGATAACAGCGTTTTGTTGGTATGTGACACCAAGAAAACCAGCGAATATAAAAACCTTGATACGGTTATTAAACAAAATGCACAGTATAAACAGGCGATGTTCTTGGCAGATCAGCAATTAAAGCAACTACGTCGTCGTGCAGTAATTGTAATAAATGATGACAGATATAAATTATGAAACCGATACTATTTAATTTTACAGATGCAGAACTGGAACAGTTTATTACAGAACTGGGCCAGCCCAAGTTTCGTGCGAAACAAATTCGTGATTGGTTAAATCGTGGTGCGCCTGATTTTGCATCTATGAAGAATATCCCAGACGCATTGCGTCAACATTTGGATAATATCGCATATACATTACCTGTCAGAATTATAAAAAAATTAGAATCATCTGATGGTGAAACAACCAAGTTCTTGTTGGAATTAAATGATGGCGAACAAATAGAATGTGTTTTAATGCGCACAACATACGGTAACAGCGTCTGTGTCAGTTCGCAGGCTGGATATGCCATGGGATGTAAATTCTGCGCCAGTACATTGTTAGGATTGAAAAGAAATTTAACTGCAAATGAAATCTATTCTCAGATACTGGTTGCCCAATGGGAATTACGTGGTGATATTACATCTGAAAAGTCAATTCGCCCCAATGGCGATGCAAACAACAATGATGTGTCGCATATTGTTATCATGGGAACAGGTGAACCATTACAGAATACAGAAAATGTCATTAACTTTATAGAACGTGCAAATTCCCAAATGGGAATTGGCTGGCGACGTATAACTGTATCAACATGTGGAATTGTACCTGGTATTGAACGTTTAATTGAATGGGGACGACCAATAAATCTGGCAATATCATTGCATGCGCCATCAGATGAATTACGCTCACAAATTATGCCAATAAATAATAAGTATAAAATTAATGATGTAATGGATGCAGCATGGCGATTTACAGACCTTCATAATCGTCAATTAATGATAGAGTATATACTGCTGGGGCGCAGGGATGACAACGGTGAAACAGTTCTATATAATGCCACCTTGGAACATGCAGAACAGTTAATTAAATTATTACATGGCAAAAACTGTATGGTAAATTTAATTTCATGGAATGCGGTTGATGAACGTGATTTTGCATCCCCGTCTGGTAATGCAGTACACAGATTTCAAGATACATTGATAAAGGGTGGTATTCATACCCGTATCAGACGTGAACGTGGCACAGATATTGGTTCTGCGTGCGGTCAGTTGCGATTAAATAATGCACGTAAGCAAATATAAGCGATAAGAGGTGTAATAATTATAACTTTCACTTTACACTAACACTTGCCACTAAAAAAATCCCCCGTTTGGGGGATTTTTATTTCTTTTCTTCTAATAACGCTCTGATTTTTCTGTGCATATCATCCAGCCGTTCATTTACAACACAGGCATCAGATTCATACGCTTCTGTACCGTATTTATACACCTTTACACCATTGGCATAATCCCAATTTGACGATACAGACAAGGCTTGTTCTGCAGACAGTGTAACGGTTTTCGTTTCATGTTCACCTGTCTTTGAGCCATAATTATAGTTTATTTCCATTTCTATTATACCTGCCACAGGGTCTTGTTTTACCCTTTTATCAATGTTCCTTGCACACAGTTGATGTGTTTTCAATTCGCCAACAGTGCACACAACAGGTTTTCTATCTGCATATGGATAACTTAATACTACAGAATTGTTATTATAGAAAATATCTTTTCTGCGTGCTGGGTATTCATGAACCGTGGAATATAGGATGCCGTTTTCTGTTTGTGATGTAGATAACAGATTATTAATGTCATCATATACATTGTTACCTAAAACGTGATATTCTGTTAATCTTTGGGTTCCATTGTTGCAATATGATATTTTATAATATTCAAAGTCTTTCCTATTTTTATCGAAGATATCACAGCCAAAATAAATATCGTGACCATCAGAAATACATAATTCGTCTTCCCTATAAAAAACAATTTCTGATTCAGATTTATGTTCTTCTATATATTTTTTTAGATTTGATAACGCATCACATGGTTCTGTTTTATATTCCTTATCTTTATCAAGAGAATATTCCACAAAATCTTCTGGATTCCAATTTTGTGATATTTTTACTGCATCTGCTGGATCTATCATAACGTAATAATAATCTGGACGACAGTTATCATTATCAACACGTGTGTCACAAATTTTGGTTTCTTTTCTTGTAAACACATTATTTAAAGCTGTTGCTGTCAAACTGTGTATTTCTTCGATACATTTTTCTGATTCTGTAGGTGGATTAAAGCCCGCTAATTCAGCATAAAAAACAATACTTGTGCTGCAACCGCCATAATAAGCATCAGACACGCCAAAGGAATTTATTTCTATTGCTTTTGTTTCGGTATTATACCTTCCAGATATGTTTATTTCTTTATTTGTTTCTGGGAGTATACCTGTCCACTCTATCCATCGTTCTGTTCTTCCATTGATACCGGTATCTGTTAGTGTCATTTTGATGTCAGTACCACTAATATTCAATACAGTATCATCAGCGGATATTTTTAACGTCATAACACCGTATTTGTTTTCATCATCGCAATCATTCCGAAATTTAATCTCTTGATATTCGGGCGATTTATCGCACGCAAGTAACAATAACGACAAAATAAATGCAGATTTTTTCATAATTCTTCCCCCCATTCCCTTATTTGCTTTAATTAAATACCACCAAAAAATAATGGTGGTTGGAGTTCAAACACTATCAAAGCGAATAGCGGACTTATTCAATATATTCGTCCCCTCCAACCAATGATTGGAGGTATTTTATGTCCCCACAGACACGCTTTGTTGGGTGTTTGAAGCCCATTGTCAAAATCTTATGACAACAAGAGTATTATATATTTTTTTAGGCTTTATTTCAAATAAAAATCCCCCGTTGGGGGGATTTTGTTATTCATATCTTAAACTATCAATCGGGTTCAATTTTGCAGCCTTCATCGCAGGCATTACACCAGATGACAAACCAACAATAACCGCAACAGATACAGACAATACAACCGGCCATATACTGAATGGTACATTGTATCCCAATATAAATCGCCCAACACCTTGTGATAATCCAACACCAATAATCAAACCAATCATAGAACCAATAAATGAAATCAACACTGATTCTGACAAGAATTGGATTATTATCATGCGTTCACGTGCACCAATGGCCTTGCGAATGCCGATTTCACGTGTACGTTCTGCAACAGATACCAACATCATGTTCATAATACCAATCGCACCAACCAATAATGATACAGCCGCAATTGCAATCAATAAC
This sequence comes from Alphaproteobacteria bacterium, assembly GCA_017425725.1. GTDB lineage: Bacteria > Pseudomonadota > Alphaproteobacteria > Rs-D84 > Rs-D84 > Enterousia. Next base: position 10,125 of record JAFOXU010000075.1, read on the forward strand.
AACTTCATATACCCCGTTACAGTTGTCATTGTTTCCATAACCTGCTTCATATCCATAATTTGAAAATCATCTGCCACATCATCTTTCAGGCGATGACGCTGGCGTAACAACAGTGTTATCTGTTCAATCGCCAGATTATTATCAGATTCTGCAAATAATTTTAGTGCAACCATACCAACAGAATTTGGGAAACGGCTGCCTTGCAAACGCTTTTTCAATGTTGTAATAGGGATTATAATCATATCGTCTTGGCTGCCCATGGCTGAATCCCCCTTGGCCTTGGTTACACCAATAACAACAAAAGGCGTATTTTGAACACGAATTACTTCGCCCACAGGATTCTTTGGCAACCCCAATTCTTCTGCTGTTTCTGGGCCAATAACAGCATATGTAGATGCGTTTCTGACAGCAGCAGTATCAAAAAATGTACCATATTCCATTTCTATGTTTTGCACTGTCATATAATCAGGATATACACCAACCATTGATGTACCCCAGTTTTTATTTCCATATATCACCTGGGCCGCACCATTTTGTACGGGGGTCAAAGCCATAACATCCGGCAGACGGCCAATAAATTCAGCATCTTGAATCGTTAATGTGTGACGATTACCTGTTCTGACACCAGCCTGCTGTGCGGCACCAGCACGAATCATTATCGTATTTGTCCCAAGAGATGAAAATTGATCTGTGATTGATTTTTGCACAGTTTCACCAACAGCAACCATTATAACCACAGCCATAACACCAATAATTATCCCCAAAACGGTCAGAAAAGAACGTATCTTGTTACCGCTGATTGACAGCCAAGATTCTTTTAAAATATCGTTAAATGTCATCTATGCCCCCTGCCCCGATTACAAATTTCTGTCGTCTTTTGGAATTTTACCATCATAATTTATTTTTCCGTCACGAATATGAATTAATCTGTTTGCATATTTTGCAATATCAAATTCATGCGTAATCATTACGATCGTGATTTCTAAAGTATCATTTAATTCTTTAAAGAATTTTAATATTTCATTGCCCATTTTACTGTCCAAGGCACCCGTTGGTTCGTCTGCAAGAATCAATTTTGGGTTTCCTGCCAGCGCACGTGCAATCGCAACACGCTGTTTCATAC
>JAFOXU010000159.1 GCA_017425725.1 Alphaproteobacteria bacterium
GCAAATCAAAATGTGAACCACTTTTTTCAACGTCTGCAGGCGACAAATTTACCGTTAAACGCTTTGGCGGTAATGACAAATTCAATGCAGACAATACATTACGTATACGTTCGGCAGATTCCTTGACCGCCCTGTCCGCCAAGCCAATAATGTTAAATTCTGGTTTTGACAAGCCAGACGACAATTGCACCTGAACATCAATTGGTGTTGCATCCATGCCGTTAAATATGATTGAATTCAAAGATATCATAATTGGTATATTATAACTTGAATTAAATTTGCGCAAGTTATAATATAACCAATGTTATACAAAGGATTTTATATGCCAGCCAAGAATAAAAACGTTGCTCGTGAATGGTTTAATACAATTTTTTATGGTGCATTGATTGCCATCGTTTTTCGCAGTTTTCTGTTAGAACCATTTAATATTCCATCTGGTTCAATGATACCAACACTGCATGTAGGCGATCATATCTTTGTTACCAAGTGGACATATGGATATTCCAGATATTCTTTCCCATTCGGGTCTTGGAAATTATGGAACGGGCGTTTTTGGGCAACAGAACCATCTGTGGGTGACGTGGTCGTATTTCGCAATCCTGTCAATCAATCACAGGACTATGTCAAACGTTTAATTGGTGTCCCAGGTGATAAAATTCAAATGCTGAATGGACGTTTACATATAAACGGTAAAATGGTAGAACGTACAGACGAACGACCATATATTGTTGCCACACTGCCAAAATCAATGCGTGGTGTTGGATATTACAAAGACAACATGTCAATCAAAGGTAATAAAATATGGATTGATAATCAGCCTGCACCATTTAATTATACAATCGAATATAAATCTGATGACTTCTGTCATTTATATTCTGGGGCATGCGGTGTTTTTAAAGCCAAAGAATATACAGAAAAATTACCAAACGGTGTAGAGCACAGTATTGTTGAATTTTCGGACAATGCACCACTGGATAATACGCCTGTGTTTACTGTTCCAGAAGGTCATCTGTTCTTTATGGGCGACAATCGTGACAACAGTAACGACAGCCGTGCAGACGTCAGTTTTGTCTCTCGTGATAATGTGCTGGGACGTGTTTGGGGAATTTGGTATTCGCACAATTACTATGCGCCTATGCTGTCTGTTTGGTCATGGGGCAATAAAATGCGTTGGGATAGATTTGGAATGGGTGTTGATTAAAATGAAAAAATTAAATTATGATTTTAAAAATTCTGAACTGTTAGATTTAGCGCTGACACAAAGTGGCGCAAATGCAACAAAGAATAATGAAAGACTGGAATTTATTGGGGACCGTGTTTTGGGGCTTAGTGTAGCAGGATTGCTGTACGAAATGTACCCAGATGAAACCGAAGGCGAATTAGCCCGCCGTCATGCTATGTTGGTATCAACAGAAACATTGGCCGATGTCGCAACAGAACTGGGGCTGAATACGCAAATAAAACACGGCCATATGACTGCCGGCCGTATAAAGCACATCTTGGCAGATGCGATGGAGGCTGTATTTGGCGCCATCTATCTGGATGGCGGTTTTGACGTGGCACGTGACACAATTGTTGAAATATGGCGTGAATTGGCCGCCGCAGACGTTGTTGCGCCAAAAGATCCCAAGACCGCCCTACAGGAATTCGTACAACAATTTGATTCTGGAAATTTACCTGTATATGAATATCTGGAACCCACAGGCGCATCACATAACCCAACATTTAACGTTCGGGTCAGCGCAATGGGAAAGACAGCAACAGGCAGCGGCACATCAAAAAAATCTGCCAGTATTGCAGCCGCAGAAGCACTGTTGAAAATACTTGCAATTTAAGGTATTCAGATTTAGAATTAGACCAAGAAAAAACACAAAGGAAAAAAAATGTTCTCTATCTTATTAGTATTATTGGTTATCGTTGCAGTTTTAATGATTGGTATCATCTTGTTACAAAAGTCCGAAGGTTCTGGCATGTCTGGTTCGTCTGCCGCATCAATGTTCGGTGGTGCATTAACAGGCGCAGCCGCTGGCAACTTTTTAACACGTGCAACCGCATGGTTGGCAACAATATTCTTTGTTCTGTGTGCTGCATTGGCACTGATTGCATCCAAAACAGATATGAGCAATCAACAAAGTGACCTGCGTCAGGAAATTGTGCAACAAGAAGCACCTGCACCTGCGACAGAACCTGCACCAGCAGAAAACACACAACCAACAGAAACAAAATAATAATGTCCCAAACGGGACATTTTTTATTATATAAATATATATTGCCCTGTATACTATATTGACAAATTGTTATTTTAGTGTATGATAATATCAATAAAAACAATAATTATTGGTAACAAGATGAAATTCGATACACTGATACAAAATTTTAAGGACTTATTTTCGTTAAAGCCACGCAAACTAATTGTGCGATACGACACATGTGACGTTGCAATAAATTTACGTAAACAGAACACCCCAGAAATAACATCTCAAACGTTTTATAAACTGATGTCACCTGAATTTTCAGTGAAAAACAACCGTGATGAAAGTGGCCTAAAAATAACAACACTGATAGATAAAAAAACAGGCGCCCCTGTGCCTGCATACGTCGCAGGCATCACCGCTGATATACCAGGTACAGAAAATTACTGTATCATGGTCGAAGATGCCACAGGCGAAATGTCTGTGAATAATAAACATTATAAAATTGTGGGCAGCACTTATTTTTGTATAAACAAAGATAAAAAAATGATAACCCCTAAATTTGATATAACTGTTATAAAAGGGCAATTGTACGAGAAAGTATGCGCATACATGAAATCCACGGGCAACAGCAATTATGCCGGAATTGGAACACGACTGCATCAAATACGTGTCGAACGAATGTTGCAAGAAAATTTAGGGAATGTACAAATTGTTGCCGAAGGAAACTCGTTCCCGTTTCATTATTCAATGGGATACAGATTGATACCAACCACACGACCAATCGAAGATTGTATACAAATCGCACACGAATTTGCACACTGGAACCACAAAACACCACAAGAAAACCTGCAATACCTGCATGCAAAACAGCAAGACGGCAAATATATTATTGATTGGTCTGCAACACTGGAAGATTTCTTGTGCGATTATTACCGAGGCGGCGGTGCGCCACTGGATGATTTTTTACCAAATATGTATTTAAATAAATCATCGGTAAACCAATGGATTACCATGATTCAAAAGCAACCAATTTTATATTAAAAACACCGCACAAGGCGGTGTCTTTTGTTAATTCTGGCGCATCCAGAAGGATTCGAACCCTCAGTCTTCTGATCCGTAGTCAGATGCTTTATCCAGTTAAGCTATGGATGCAACGGTCTTATATTTTATATCATTTTATTCAGATTGCAAGAAAAAATAATACTTTTATCGTTTTTTTTCATTTTCATGATACATCTGATTAAAATGTTGCCGACAAACAGACTTGTAATTACTGTCGCCCAGGGCAAACTGGTCGCCTGCACGTATAACATTACCATTAGAATCAAAACGCAGATGATGGGTTGCCAACTTCATACATCCGTTGATTTGACACGATGATTCCATACGGTGCAATTTTGCCCCAACCTCAATAAGGCGTTGTGATGCAGGAAACATATGTTCATTACTGTCAACCATCAAACCATAACACATTACAATCTTGTTTTGTTCATCTGCAATTTTGACCAGTTTATCAATATCTGCTGGGGAAAAGAATTGCACTTCGTCAACCAAGATTAATTTTGTATCTGAACGTGGGGTATAATTCTGCAAATTCGGCATTGCATTTGCATCCCATGACAACCCAATCCGAGATACTATCTTGTCATCAGCAAACCTGTTATCAAAAGACGGCTTGATAACCTCGGTCTGGTTTTTGTTTTGCGTAAAGTTATGTGCATTTATTACCAATGCCGCTGATTTAGAACTGCTCATAACACCATAATGAAAATGCAGATTTGCCATTTGTTACCCTTTCCTTTCTTGATTATTTTTATTTAATTGTCATTGATTCCAGACGTTGGATACGTTTTTCAACAGGCGGATGCGTCGCCATTAATTCAGACACAAACTGATTTGTTCGTGACGGGTTTGCAATACAAACAGCCGCCATAGATTTTATATTATCCATTGATTCAACACGTGAATCCGTGCTTATTTTTTTCAGTGCGCTGGCCAATGCGTTTGGGTTACGTGTTATAAATGCACCTGTGGAATCTGCGGCATATTCACGATTTCTGGACACAGCCATGCGCAACAACGGTGTAACAAATGAATTAAAGACAGCAAACGCCAGCCACACCATCATCAATACAGCACCGCTGTTGCCATGATTGTCATTATCAGAAGTACTGTGATTACCATAAACAACGCTGCGGTACAATATATCTGCAATAAATACAGTAACCCCAACGCCTGTTATCAATAACATATCCAATCTGATATCACGGTTGCCGATATGCGCCATTTCGTGCGCAATTACACCAGACAGTTCCTGACGGTCCAGTTTTTTAATAATTCCACTGGTTAATGCCACAGACGCATCACGTGGATTGCGCCCTGTTGCGAATGCGTTTAATGAACTGTCATTTATAATGTACACACGTGGCATCGGCAGGCCGGCCGCCAGCGCAACATTTTCAACTGTTCTAAAAATTTCACGATATTCTTTGTTATCTGGTTGTATTTCATGCGCACCGGCCGCCCCCAGCATCATCGAATCACCAAACGCCCACGATATCAGCATCCATATCGCACAGATAATAATTGTAGGAATCGCAACAGAAATCGTTGTGTTAATCGCAGATTCAAGTGGCGATACAATCCACACAAATAAAAATATTAACGCAATAAAGAACAGTGGAAACAGTGCCACAAGAATCCACGTTTTTATATTATTACTGCGAATATGGTCATAAACAGTCTGTATATTTTTCATAAATAAACCTTCTTATATGTATCAATAGCAGAAAAAAAGAATTTAGTCATGGAAAATATTTTAAAAAAATGTATAATGTATGTTATGCGTATACGTCCATTTTTTTATAGCCTTGTTGGAATTTGTGCTGCATATACTGTGGCCCATGGTGCAACATCTGGCACTAAAAGTTTTATAACAGCGCAATCATTTCCAAAAACTTTTGACGATTTATCTTTTACTGACAGACTGGCCGTTAAGACCGAGGGGTATGAAATCTGGGACAGTGAATATGATGCCAGTGGTCGCTGCGTAAAAAATTGTGCATACCCGGGTATTACGATACAGGAAGAAGAATACCTTAGTTATAAAGCCGGCCAAGAATTACGTGAACTGATTGAAGAAGAAGAGAAGCTGAAAAAAGAAGAAGCAGAAGAAGAAATAGAGGATGAAGAAGAAGTAGTAGTAGTAGAGGATGAAGAAGAACCTATTACACCAGTCAATCCACATACCAGCAGTTTTTTTGGCGCACCTTTGGCAAGATCTCCTATGGTTGTCACTTCTGATTTTGGCTACCGAGACCTCGGTTATGGTTCCACATATCATAAAGGGGTAGATTTAAGAGCAGGCTCAGGCACACCAGTATATGCAGCAGCCAATGGAACCATAATTAAGGCGGATGACGACGCTGGCGGCAATGAAGGTAAAAAAATAGAGATTGAACATTCTTTTTCACATAGCAATAAAAAGGTTTATACAGAGTATTTGCATTTAAGTTTACTTAATGTACGTGCAGGCGACACAGTTGTCAAAGGGCAACAAATCGGCAAAGCGGGCAAGACCGGATGTTCCGTAGCACATTTAGATTACAGAATAAAATTTGGTGGATATTTTGTGGATCCAACAGGTTCCAAAATAAGACCAAATTTAGGAGATCGACAAAAAGAAACAAATGCTATGGCAACATCAGGTTACAATTATTTAGTTGGCCCATA
>JAFOXU010000109.1 GCA_017425725.1 Alphaproteobacteria bacterium
AACATAATTAATAATAAAAATACAGATTTAACAAAACAAGATTTAGTTGATTATATTAACAATCATGGCAATCAGTTTGCATTTACAATTGACGATATTAATGGTAGCGCATTATTGACAGACGGTTGCGCAATAGCAGTTAATATTGGTAGACAAACAGTTGCTGAAACATCATGTCATTTAACAATTCTTAAATTAAAATATGATTCTACAAATGGATTAGTATGTTCAAATATGCAATATACTTTAAATTTAAGTGATACATCAGATTATTATTGGGCAATTTTAAGAGATACAATTGAAGCATTATAAAAAGGAATAATGAAGGTGAAGAAAGCAATGATTAGTATTAGTGGGATTTGTGCAAATGTTGGAATAACAAATTTGGAATACATTGACGTCTATATTTCAATAGTATGCAGTATTATAATTTGCATTGCGACATTGATTGCTATGTTTAAACACAAAAATCCAAAAGAAATTGAAATTAAGCAAAATGAAGAACCGGAACAACCACCGGTTAAAGAAAAAACTATTGAAGAACAAATTATTGAAACGGCGCATAATATACAAGATTTAATTAATAAAAAAGGTGGTGACAAATAAAATGGCAAAGTACACCGAATTATTAAGTGAATATTTAGAAAATAACGCATTACCGGTTATATTTAACGAAATAACCGGTTTTGCTGATTTATTTACGGGTTATTACGCAGATTATGAAATTGGATTTGAAACGGAAACATTATTTAAACTTAAATTAGAAACAAAAGCAAATATTGTTATACCGGAATATAAGAAGATTATAACACAAGTTGAAACGGCGTTGAATCAAGTTTTAACTACAACAAAAACAAGACAAACAACATTAAACGCCGGTGAACAAGCAAGTCAAAGTTATAATTTACCATATAATAATGTTACAAGCGTTGAACCGTCACAAAAGGCGCATAACGACGCGTTTGAAAATGTTGACACAACGGTTGAAAGCGGTGCAACGATTGACGAAAATTTGCGCATAATTGCAGAATTAGAAAAGAAACGTGACAACATATTTGAAATATTATTGCTAGAATTTAAGCAATTATTTATGTGCATTTATTAAAAGGTGGTGAAATATGTTAAAATGTTATAAGAATAAAACACCGAATAATAATCATTTACATTATTATTTTACGGATTTTGACGATTATTTAACCGAATTAGGAACACCATTTGCCGAATATCAATTGCATGACTATCGCATTAATGAAAATGTTATAATATTAGGTATTGCCGAAGAAGACGCAAATGATATAACATATTTTATTGATATACGCAGTAATTATAAACGTTGCTATGCCGTTGATTTTATGAATTATCAAAACGGACAAGCAATATTTAATGTTAGCGTTGATTTATGGGCAAGTTATATTGCAGACGCAAATATATCAAATATACGTGTTACGCGTTGCAATAGAAATATTGGTATTGGATTATATGATAAAATAGCAATTACGAAAGACACACCAACAATTGCAATGTTATCACCCGAAGACGAATTGCCGGTTATATATGCAAATGGTGTTGTTTGTTCAATATTATATACAGTTGTGGACGCAATACCCGGTACGCCGTCATGTACAGCAATACGAACATTCTATATTAGTTTATCAAAATTTCAAACCGCAGTTGCAACAGACATACCAAACGCAACATTATATGATTTAATAATGTATATTGGTACAATTTATAAAAGTGACGCGCCAACCGGTAGTGGCGGAACACCCGAATCAAGAATAATTGGTGCTTATTTAATTAGTGATAAAGTTATTGATTCAAATTATAAAGTCACCGACACCGGCGTTATACCAACATTTACCGGTGTTATTAGACACCAAAATATACCATTACAAATTAATATTCAACCGGATTGTGAAATTATACCACATAAATTTACATATGCAACAAGTTATTCAAATGATTC
>JAFOXU010000121.1 GCA_017425725.1 Alphaproteobacteria bacterium
CGGGGCGAAAGGATTCGAACCTTCGACATCTTGGTCCCAAACCAAGCACTCTACCAGACTGAGCTACACCCCGAAACGAAGTCTATTATAACAGTATTTTTTTAAAATGCAAATCTTTATATTAAATTATTTTATGCTTGTATGATTTGCGGTTTTTTTCTATTATACATGTGAAATGAGAAGGATTTTTGCCTGTTTTATCGCCCTATTCTGTGCTGCACATGATGCTGGCGCTGCAACCCGTGACGCACAGTTGACCAATACAACTGGATACAATTACAATTATATGTACCCATATATGAACAATCAGATGCGAACAAATTTGAATCCTGGGGTAACAACATCACAATCATTAAGCCCAATTAACACCGTTGTAAAAACAACAAAAATGGGTACTGACAGACGTGTTGTCCCACGCCCACAACCCGCATCACGCACCGCCACCACAACAACACAACGCAGAACAACACAGCAAATAACGCCTGCACGGGCGGCACGTGTTGGCGTAATGCCATCTGCAAACACAACAGGTCGTCGTGTTGTCGCACGTTCTGGGGTAGCTGGCACACCTGCACGTGCCAGAAATACAACAAAACGCACAAACAACAACGAAACATATTATAATAATCAAAAAAAATATTATTCTGAATCGAGCGAGCGCATGTCATCTGCACGTTGTCTTGCTGATTATACCAAATGCATGAACGGTTATTGTGAACGAGCCAATACTGCATACAACCGCTGTTATTGCAGTTCTAAATTATCACAGATTGATGCAAAATATCAGAACAAGATTGATTCATTAATCACACAGATAATGACACTAAAATCTGCCAACCAATGGTCTGACAGTGAAATGAACGAATACTGGATGGATAACGTTGGCAAATATTATGGTGATAATTCCTGGACAAATATTGACAATGCGTTGTCTGGCATAAACTGGACTGATTTAGACAGTCGTGTTCGTGGACAGAATGCATTTGCAACCGGGCATCAGTATTGTTCACAACATTTGACCGGATGTTATTATATGGCAACAAACCTGCGTGATGCATATCGTTCCGAAATATCGCACGACTGTGCGACATACGAACAATACTTATACACAATTCAAAGCGCAGCAGAAAGTATAGTGGAATCGTACAAATGAAACGTTTTTTAGGTATCGAATATGGTCGTGGTGCGACCAAAGAAATAATTAATGGTGGCCCTGCACTGGCCCCAAAAACCGTTCAGAAAATATTTCCTAATGCTGACTGGACGTTCGTAACACCCGCACCATTTAACTATGACGAATGTGCCAGTGACAGATTTGGGGAAAACTTTAAAATTCAACAAAAAATTTATGCAAAAACACCAAAAGAACCGCATATCATGATTGGCGGTGACCATTCTGTAAACTTTGGGCATTTTTGCGCAATCGCAGACCATTTGGATACAGATAATTTGTGTCTAGTTTATATTGATGCACACTTGGACATACACACACCAGACACATCCAAGGCCCAGGCATCTGGCGCACCGCACGGAACAAATGTACGTGCATTATTGGGTGATGGCGATGCACGATGGCTAACAATTCCACGACG
>JAFOXU010000165.1 GCA_017425725.1 Alphaproteobacteria bacterium
TTATGGTCGTTTGGCGGGACGTTTGGCGTATTTGTATTATACAAATGGCGAAATGGAATTGGCAAAAAAGTGGGGATTTGTTGCATCTGATGCACGATCTGAGTATGGTTTATGGGCCATGGGGTTATTGTATTTCAAAGAAGAAAATTATATAGAGTCGCAAAAGTATTTTAGTCGTATCTTGGATTTGCCACAGATTAATAATGCACGTAAGACCGAGGCTGCATTTTGGGCAGGGCGTGCCGCAGATTTCAAGGGCGATCGTGAAAATGCAAAACGTTATTGGCGAATTGCTGCGACGTATCCGATGGCATTTTATGGTGCGTTGTCTGCTACGATGTTGGGACAGCAACCAAAGTATGAATTTTTTGAAAATGAAGCAACCGAGGATGATGTTGCTGAACTGTTAAATACCAAATATGGAAAAATGGCGCTGGCTTTGTTACAGGTCGGACGCAAGGATAGGGCAGAAGAATATTTGAAGTATTTAATAACACCAAAGGCATCTGACAGAACATTACATGCGGTTAATTCTATTGCGTCTGAATATGGTTTGCCACGTGTGTCAATTCAATCTGCCAGTGTTATCAAGGACAGGGGGATTTTGGAAATTGATGATGATATTATTTATTCCGCACAATATCCATTGCCAGACTGGGAACCAATGGGCGGTTGGTCAATCGATCGTGCTTTGTTGTTGGCAATAACAAAGCAGGAAAGTAACTTCAGAACAACTGCAAAATCTGGGGCAGGGGCAAATGGTGTGATGCAGATTATGCCAAGCACGGCTAAACGTGTTGCACGTGCAAACAGGGTTGATTTGTCACAGATGGATATGTCGAATCCAGAACATAATATGTTCTTGGGACAGCAGTATATTGTTGATTTATTACAACATCAAAATATTGAAAATAATATTATAAAAATGTTGGCGGCATATAATGCTGGTATGGGAACAATGGTAAAATTTGAAAAGTCTTTTTATACATATGATCCATTGTTATATATCGAAAGTTTCCCAGCGTATGAAACACGCAGTTATATTAAACGTGTGATGTCTAATTTATGGTTGTATCGTGCCAGATTAAACCAACCACTAACATCGATGGAAGAATTAGCACATGGAAATTGGCCACTGTATAACAGTGAAGATGCATATGTGCAACAGCAAATCAGACAACGTATGATGATATAAAAAAATCCCCATATGGGGATTTTTATTTTGCAACAATTACCATTGCGGTTCGCAGGACAGTATCGTCAAACATATATCCTGTTTGCATTTCATCAACAATTGTGTTTGATGCGTGTTCTGGCGATTCGATAACCTGAATTGCATTGTGATGAATTGGGTTTAATGTTTGTCCCACAGATTCAATTTTTGTTATACCAATATCGTTGAATGCAGATTCCAACGCCAATGCCATTGATTTGATTCCTGCGTCATCTGGGGCGTGCTTTAATGCAGCACCTACCGCATCCATAACAGGTAATATTTTTTGTGCAACAGACATTGCACTGTTTCTGGCACGTGATTGTGCGTCCAGTGCGCTGCGTCGACGAGTGTTTTCTAATTCTGCTGCCAGACGTAAATATTTATCGTTCATGTCGGCAAGTTGTTGGGTTAATTCTTCGACCTTGGTGTTTTCAGCGGTTGCCGATGTGTTATCGATTGTATCGTTTATTGATACTTCTTCTATTTTTACTTCTTTGTTATCGTCAGTCATAATTTTTATCCGTGTTTTTTAATACTATAAAACTATTTTACACTGGTTATTATAGGTATGAAATCATCGCTTTTCAAGGATGCGCCACCAACCAATACGCCATCAACATGCGGTATGGACATTATTTGTTCTGCATTTGAACCTTTGACGGATGCACCGTACAATATTGGTGTGCCATCCAATCCCATATCAGATAAAACGTTTGCAATCAATTCGTGTGCGTGTGCAATTTCGTCTGTAGTTGGTGTTATGCCTGCGCCAATTGCCCAACGTGGCTCGTATGCAATGATAATGCCAGATGTTACATTTGCAGGTACAGATTCACGCAGCCCACTTTCAATTATTTCCAGTGTTTTGCCTGCTTGTTTTTCTTCCATTGTTTCGCCAATGCAAATAATAGGTATTAAGCCGTTTGATATTGCCAATTCTGCCTTGGTACAAACAGATGCGTTTGTGTCGCCATGATATTGGCGGCATTCACTGTGACCGATAATTGTATATTTTGCCCCGGTACTGGCAACCATTGATGCGGATACTTCGCCTGTGTATGCACCATGTGTATGCGCACTTATATCTTGGGCAGACAGCGATATTTTCCCCGAATCGGTGCATAACATTGTGTATGGAACCGCCAGAATAACTGTGTTCTGTGTGTCTATGTCAGATAAATCTTTTATCATTTGTTGCAAGTTCTGAAAAGAACCGTTCATTTTCCAGTTCCCAGCAATAATTTTCATTGAAAATCCCCTTTTTTTCATTGCTTTTATGTCTTTCATTTTGCTATGGTAACGCAAAAGGGGAACAAATGCTAGAATATTTAAGAAATGCATCGGAAAAGCCGGTGGCAAAAATTTTGATTAGTATACTTGCCTTCTCGTTCGTGGGGTGGGGTGTTGCGGAATGGATTTTTGGTGGTTCTGTTGGTGATAACACACTGGTACACGTTGGGAATGCAGAAATATCTGCACAACAGTATAATGCAGAAAAATCACGTGAATTGGCACAGATGACACGTGAACAACAACGTGCTGTGTATGCTGATGCGCAATCACAGAATCAATTTGCACAACGTGTCATGACCAAGATTGCAACACAACAAATGGCGCAAAATCGTGCAGATGATTTGAAACTGGTTGTTAGCGAAAAACGAATCGCTCAGGAAATTCGTGAAATGCCAGAATTTCAGGTTAATGGTCAATTTTCTGCGTTTGCATTTGATACTGTGTTGAATAATTCTGGATATACAGAATCTGAATTTGCATCTGTTTTGCGCAATCAGGTTTTGCGTTCAATGGTGTTGGGGGCTGTATCTGTTCCGGTGCCGGTACCAGAATTTGCTGTTTTGGCGGCATATAATGCCAGATATGGTAAACGTGATATCGAATATGCAACTGTAAAGTATTCTGATTTTAAAGTTGGGGCGCCGACAGAAGAACAGTTGGCTGAATTTTATAAACAAAATCCACAGACTGTTCCAGAATACAGAACTGTTTCGTATGTATTTATTGCTGCCGATATGGCACAGCCTGATAAGTATGATGCAGGCTATGCAACTGCGGTCAAGGTTGAAGATGATATAATCGCAGGCGATACAATGCAAGAAGCCGCGAAAAAACACGGTGCAAAGTATGTCGCATTAAAACCATTTAATCGTGATAATCGACCTGTGGATAAAATGTTGACAGATGCGCTGGTTAATAAAATCTTTGATATGGATGCAGGGATGGAAAGCGAAATGATTGAAACCAAAGATGGGTTCTTGTTCGTTCGTGTTGATAATGTTGTTCCTGCACATACTGCTGAATTTGATTCTGTTAAAAAGTCATTGGCAGAAGATTGGAAAAAAGCAGAACAGAAAAAGCAAGCATATGTACGTGCAAATGAATTATTGGTTGATTTGAATAAAAAAGATGGAAAATTGGCAAACAAAAAATCTGTAACTGTTTCACGTACAGATGGTGCGCCAACAGAATTATTGGTACCTGCGTTCCGTAATGAAATCGGACAAAA
>JAFOXU010000064.1 GCA_017425725.1 Alphaproteobacteria bacterium
TATATAATTCTTCGGCTAATAATACAGAAGAACGACCAGATTCAAATAATCTTAATAAATTACCTAAACCACCCAGTTCTGTATTTAAAATAACAGATTCACCTGTCACAGGTCTTGATAACAACAATGCACGTTTTAGATTTGGATATGCTTTACCTTGGATAAATGCCATTTCCAATGGATTTAAATTCCAATGTGCATAATCATTCGCATCAGCAGCCGGATTCCGGAAGAATAATACAGTTTGTGCCTGACCACGAACAACATCACCAATTCCAAGTTTATCAAGAACATTTGCACGTTGGAACGCTGCCATATATGCCTGACGATTTTTTCTTCCTTCTTGTAAACCTGCGATAAAGTTATCACGGAACATTTTATTTTCCAACATTGGTGCTGTTTCGTCAATCATGATTAAAGACGGATTTCCACCAGATACTGTTGTGTTATTAATTCTGTGTAATATATAAGAAATAACAGCAGGTGCCAATATTTCGTCTTGTAATATTTCTGTAAAGTCAAATGTTGTCAACCTGGACTGTAAATCAAGCGTATCTGATGTTTCATTAAATATATCACCATATTGCAGTGGATCAACCCACTTTTTCAATGCAGGACGCATATTTCCGGATGATGAAAAACAACTTTCCCATAGATTTTTCAACAATCTATCTTTATCAGATAAATAATCAAAATTCACAGACACAGCACGTGCAATTTCATCCGCAGACATAGCATCGTTTTGCCCTGTAATAATAGCAAACCATCTGCGTAAAAAAGCACGATTTGCAACAGTATCTGGCATTTTTAATGGATTTAAATGTGTTAAGAAAGATTGTTCAACTTTATCAGATAAATTATTTTTTTCTTTGCCCTGCATTGTTATATATTTACCACCTGTTGCCAGTGTAAATATTTCTGCACCCTTGTTTCTATCAAAGAAAAATGCCTTTAATTTTGGATGACGTAAACTTTGTGCAATTAAAAACGAGAATAACGTTGTTTTACCACCACCTGTTGGTCCAATTGTTAATGTATGCGCCACAGCAGCCGGCTTGTCAGACACATGAAATTGAAACTGATACGGTGTACCTTGTGCTGTTGGGAATATAACAAGTGGTCCATCACCCCAGTCTGAATTTTCAACACCACGTGGTTGTGTCGACATTGGAATTGAAATTGCAGCCGCACGAGATAATAATTTAAAACTGCGTGGAAAAACATTAAATCCAGGTATTTGTGAAAACCAAGAAACCTGTGATGCAAATGTTTCAACAATTGGTGAAATACCAAACGATGCAGATATTTTCTTAAATTCATCAATATATTTTTCTAATTCTTGTTGTGTTTCAGCATATAAAACAAACAAAGGATAATAATTAATTAACGTTTGATTACCAGAAACATTTTCATCCATCATAGATTCAGCCTCTGAAACTTGTTCTTCGGTTGAACTTTGTTTTTCATCTGCTGTTGATAATCTTTGCTTTATTGTTGATTCTATTTGTGCATTTCCCATAATACGAAAACCATTCATACAGACCATTTCTGTTTGAATTGTTGTAACGGTATCAAAAAATTCTTCATCCAGATAATCAGGTGAAATTTTAAAAGAAAGCATTGCAGCAAAACGCTGATTACCACCGCTTGTATACTTTGCCAAACCGTTCTTTAAAAATTCAACATCATCTACAGTAACAAGCGATGAAATATTATTATCTGCATATTTTGGTTCTGGTTTTGAAATAGGCGATAAAATTCTACCAAAGAAACGTGCCATATTATTACGTGAGTTATTTCTTAACACAGTTGGTTTATACGCAGCCAATATAGATTCAATATAATTACCATATTGATTTAATTTTGCACGTGTATCTGTTCCAGAAACAGATAAAACAACATAATAATTATTCAAGAATATTTTTAATCCCTGCCCCTGCCATTTTTTATAAATTTTTTGTAATGTTGGTTGTTGAAATTCGTAATCAGTATTAATATCTGCTGCATCACGAATTGTATAAAAACGTAAAACAACATTTGGATCACGAATTTGATTAAATAATTGTGCACGCAAATCCAAGAATTTTTCTTTTGTTTTTTCATCTTGCATACTGGTTTGCAGGCCTTTGATATGATAAACACGTACTAAACTGCCATCAGTCAAAGACATAGAATTATCATTATAAACAGTATCAAATGGTAAATACGCAGAATATTTTGCATAACCAAACCTTGGAAATATTTTACGTGCCAACACAGGAATAAATATTATCAAAACAATAAATAACAAAATAGCCAACATAACAATAACTGTTAATGTTATCGGAAAACCACTGCCGGCAAAATAATCAAAAAATCCTCTAATATTAATCATGCAGCCAACTTCCTAGGTATTTTTTTTGACATAAAGTTAAGTTTTGACGATATAATCTGTCCTAATTGTGGGTCACGTTTTGAAAATATCGCAAAAAAAGAATGCACAATAAACACAGATGCCATAAAAAACAATGGATTTGTATCATCCCCTGTAACAATCAATCTTGCGACAAAAATAACAACAAAAATAATGAACTGCAAAGCAAAATTAATAACAGCCAACGTGTACGGCACATAAAAAATATGTGCAGGATTTGCCAACGCTTTTAATACTTGCTGTTTCATTATCTCTCCCTGGGTAATTGAATTATAACAATTTCAACAGTTTTCAACAAGCAGAAAAATTAAATTCTAAA
>JAFOXU010000022.1 GCA_017425725.1 Alphaproteobacteria bacterium
GTTTTATTTTCAGCGAGATTAGCGATTATTGATTTATCTGAATCAGTTGTTCCAGGTATTGTTTGGCGGCATCAAATTTTGATGTCGCCAAACAACATACGCAAAGTTTTTGCTATATATTTGCTATGTATGGCATTTGATTGGGGTGATTTTCATTGATTTTGACTGATTATCGGGGTGGGGCATATATAAAGAAAAATATAACAATTCAACGACCGCTTGCTGGTCGATTTTCGTTGTCTATAAGTATAATAAAAATATTGACAAAATAAAATTATGTATTTATAATATGCTGGGTAAAAACAGGGGAAACGAACTATGCGTGTATGTTCAGAACATAAAAGACAAAACAATGATATTCGTGTCAGACAAGATTTGGCTGACATTCTTGCATATTGTAAACAGCATGGTCATCGTCCACCACTTGACAGTGATTTTAATAAACGTATCGCTGCAATTTATGTGTTGATATTGAAAAGAAAAGATAGTAAACATGGCTGTCCATGTGATTTTATTGATGCTTATAATGAAATTAAGTCTTATCCAACATACGATTTTTGTGTAAAACAACAGGCCAAGGCCGCAAAGGAATTGCAAGCACAACAGGCCAAGGCCGCAGCAGAATTGCAAGCAGCCCAAGAGAAAGAATTAATAGAACGAAACACTCGTATAATTAATAAATATTTCCCAGAATCCAGAATATTACGCAGGTATTTGGGTAAAGACAAATATCAAGATTTTATAAAAAAGACACCAAATCCATTGGGCTTGAAAGTGTTTTCAGAGCTGATTAATATGGCTATCAAAGGTATGCAACCAAGATTGAGAGATATCCTGATGAAAACATCTGGTATTGGTATTACTGACGAAGATATTCAAGAAATTGAAAGTTACTATGCTGAAAATAATATTGTTGATGCACCAAAACCAAGCAAAGCTGGCTTGTCATTGGCAGAAATGGGACATTTGTTTCGTATGAGCGGCTCAAGAGTGGGGGTATTATTATGTAAGACTTTTAACCAGTTAGAACAAAAATGTGACCTTTCAAACACATTTGCAAAATATATGGCAGATGATGTTGACGGTATGTTGACCTTGCTGCCTCGTAATTTACAACTAGTATGTAAATTTCAAAAAGAATACAATTTGTTGGATGCGCCAACCACGGAATTGATTAGTGCAGCGGATGTATTATTAGTTTTTAAAGCCAATATGAAAAGATTGCATCGGTATGAAAAAATAGAGCAAGTTTTCCCAAAGTTGGGGTTGTTTTTGAAATGTTTGTCTAGTTTTTCTACTTATGCTGAAATATCTGATTTGACATTTGTTTTAAACAATTGTGATATTAATGATCAGGCATTAAAAATACTATCTGTATTCTTTGAAGATTTAATTTTACAACATTCATCAAGAAATATGGATATATTATTAAAGCGCTATGGATACGGTATTACAGATACAGATGTGCGATTGACAAATTATAGATATTTGCATCGTTACGAAGAATATACTAATGCAAGCAAACAAGGGTTGTCAGCAGAACAGTTGTCGGCATTGTATTATCTAGATACAGAAAAAATCAAAACTATTGTGGTATGTCAAATGATGGATCTGTGTAAAAAAATAGAGCCTATGTATAAAGCGTTTATGTCCGGTAATATTGATGAAATGATATCAGTGTTGCCAAAGCATTTGCGCCAATCATACGAAATGCAATTACAACATCATTATGCATCAGACGAAGTAACCAAAGAGATGTTCGAAGCAGGGCGTGCCTTGTATAATATGTCTGTGTTTGGGAATGAAAAAACAAAATAAAGAAACCACCGCACGGTGGTTTTTCTTATTTTAATGAAACGGATTGAATTTGTAATGTTGATGTTCCGCTTGTATTTAGTGGACCTGTTGATACGGGTGTTGTGTCAACATCAGGTATTGATTGTATGGTTGCTGTATCCATTTGTTCAACCACAAGATTCTGTTCTGGTATTTTAATTTCTGTTGTTTTGTTATTTTTAAATTTGCCTTTAAATTTGTCGGAAACATTAAGTTTACCTAATACACAATCAACATACTTTTGTTTGTCTATAATAATCCAGCATTGTTCTTTCAGTGGTGCATTTGGCCCCTTTAATCCATATAACATTCTGTCATGGTCCAGTGCAATTTCGGCCTGTTTCTGAATGCCTTGATCCTGGGTCGATGGGACAAATTCACCGCCTGGACAGACATGACGTTCCAAACATGGTGCGCATTCTTTTTTGTTCCCAGGTAAATATTGTTTCGCTGCACATGTTATTGTGTCTGGTGGTGCATTTTCGCATTTTGTTTGGTCGCTGGTTGGAATCTGACCAGTTGGACATGTGCCGATACCAGAATCTGATGTTTCAGAATATGGTAAATCACCGCCTGGACAATAAAAACCAGATGTGCATTGTGCGCACGTCTCTTTGCCTGCTGGTAAATATTGACCACCCGGACAATTTACAGATGTTGGCTTGTTCTTAACACACGATGCTTTGTCTGCACTGACACTGTATCCGTTGCCGCATGATTCAATGCCTTGGTTTGCGTTTGATGGTTTAAATGTTCCACCAACGCATGCAGAATTTGCCAGACATGCAGCGCACGCATACGTGTTCGCAGGCAGGTATTCGCCAACCTTGCACTGCACGGAATCAGGCTTTTTTTCTTCGCATCCAGAATTGTCCGCCTTTGGCACAGTGTTGCCAGTACATTTTGTTGCGCCTTGTGGACTGCTAGATTTTGTCATCCCTGTTTTGCCCGGGCAATAACTGTCAGATGGACATGCGGCACATGTTTCACTGTTTGCAGGCAAATATTGTCCCGCAGCGCAGTCATACGTTTTTGTGACGCATCCTGTCTTGGTTGCATTTGGTATTTGTTCTGGATCACAGAATTTTAGGCCTTGGTTTTCTGCTTTTTTTGTGTATGTTCCAGCGGTGCAATAATGCCCATTTGTGCATGCAGCGCATGTTTCGCTATTTGCGGGCAAATACTGACCTGCTGAACAACTGATATGTTTCTGGCAATCAGATGATGATTTGGCACCCAATGAAGACTGGGTGCCTGGTGGGCAACTGTTTAATCCTGCATCACTTGTTTTGCTTGGTTTTGCAGCGGCAGTACCAGGGCAATAATGGTCTTTGGGGCATGTCGTGCATGTGCCAGAATTTTTCGGTCTGTATGTCCCAGCAGCGCATGCAGGATAATTTTTATAATATAATGTTGTCCCGCCAGATGTGTAATAACAACTGCTGCTGGCAGATGAACCACTGGCAGAATTTGGGAAATCGGCAGGGCACAAATGAACGCCATAACTGCCCAGTTCGCTGTCTATTTTTGTCCATCGTTTAGAACAACCATCTGTAACACTGGATTTTGTCCAAGATGTAAAACTGCCTGCGTTACCTGTGCAATAACAGCCCGGTGCGCATGCATATCCCTGGGTTGCCCAACAAAATCTGCCAGGTTTTACCTTGTAACTTTTTCCGTTGCAAAATTCTGCATTTGCATCACCAACAGCCAGTCCAAAGACCATAAAAAAAATACCAGTGAAAACAGCTAGTTTTCTAAGTGACATGGTTGTACTTTCTCTTCTCTGTGCTCACATATATAGTATGCATTTTATATCAATTAGACAAGAAAAAAATAATCTTTATATGGTTGGTTATATTA
>JAFOXU010000049.1 GCA_017425725.1 Alphaproteobacteria bacterium
ATGAAACTTTTCCTTGTTGTAATTTTTTTTGTTTTATTTGTATAATGGTTTTAAACAAAGGGGGATATTATGAATTTGCGTCATTTGTTTTCTAATATTATCTGCAGATTTATCCCGAACAAGCAACTGCGTGACCTAACACGTGTTAAAATTCGGTATAACACAAAACCATTTGTTAAATTTGTGCGTGATTATATTGGTGACGATTCTATAAAGTTAACAACATGTGTCGGATACGGTTGCAGTAATTTTATTGTCTTGGTAAATTCGCAGTTCGCTTTTAAATTTCCATTGCGTGATGACGGGGCAGAACGTGCATTACGTGAATTACGGATAACAACAGCATTACGTAAATATACACAGTTCAAAATTCCAGAAATGGAAATTATAAAATGGAACAACATGGCTGTTCGTAAATACGAATTTTTCCCAGGCGTTGTATTAAGCGAAATTCCACCACGTATTGCGTTGGCAAATCGTCAGCATATCGCCAAACAAGTTGCACAATTTATGTTTGAAATTGGTCGTGCAGACCCGACAGAAATTCGGGATTTGAAACCAAAAAAGACGGCAAAACCAGATTATTTCTATGGTTGGTTTCATAATGATATCTGGCAGAACTTTATATTAAATCCAGAAACATTTGACATTGTCGGCTTTATTGATTGGGAAGTTGCAAAATTTACATCATTCCTGCCCAGTTTATATATGGCAGACCATCATTGGGATAAATTTGGTTATCGTGGATTTGTTGTTGATGTTATGGATGTATATTCCAGATTATATTTTGATAATGTGAAATAGAAATAAAAACACCGCCACTTGGCGGTTTTTATTTCTTTCTTTGTTTATATAACTCATCAACAGCATAATTTGTTTTTAATTGCGCTAATTTTTTCATCTGTTGTCTTAATTGATAATCCGTTTCTGCTCGATTTTGTTTAATGCGATTTAATTCTGTGACAGTTGTTTCAATGTTGCTTTCGTTTTGAAGTTTTGCAAAATCGTCCAGTAATATATTTGTCTGTTG
This sequence comes from Alphaproteobacteria bacterium, assembly GCA_017425725.1. GTDB lineage: Bacteria > Pseudomonadota > Alphaproteobacteria > Rs-D84 > Rs-D84 > Enterousia. The sequence goes on from JAFOXU010000049.1 coordinate 1,031, forward strand.
TTTCAAAAATTTTATGTTTTGTTTATCAATAATATTTTGTGATGGATCAATTGCAGATAGAAAATCTTTTACATTGTGCAGCGTTTCGTAAATATTGTTTATGATTTGTGGTTCTACATGCACATTGTTTGTATTGTGATAATCAAAGCAAGATAAATATGCTTCTAATGTATTTATCAGATATTCTGCGATAAAATCAAAGCGTTTTGTATGTAATACAGGTTCTAATATCATGTTGTTTGTCAGATATAGGTGTTTTTGTTGTAATTTTGCAGGTATTCTATCAGCTTCTGGGTATGCTGCAATATGCTTTTCGGTCATACTGTATGCACGATGCCACTGGTTTGTAATATTTTCTAAGAGTGATAAAGTAAATGTTATTTTTGGAATTTGCTTTTTTATTTGTGTATATTGTGATTGTGATATCAGTTCATTTTGAAAATAAACAACACTGTCATGTAATAGATTACGAGTTGTAATTAAACTATCTAATTTTTTTTCCGCATTTGGAATTAAAACATTATTTAATTCTTGTTTGATTTGTTCTTTTTCTTTCTTTTCTTTGGTTTTTATACCAACTGATGCAGATGATGCCAATAAAACACATATGGCAAAAATAATTGCGTTTTGCTTTTTCTTACTCATAAATTACCTTTTTACCGGGGGGATTGTAACATAACAGATATATGTTTCAATAAAAAGTTTTATTGATGTTCTATCTGTTTGGGTGTGGCTTGTAATGAAAATATTTCCCCTGCAAGATTAAATTCACGACGGGTTTGCAGCAAGTGTTGCACGCCAGTAGCAATATTTCTTGCGATAATCATGTGTAAAATAAAAACCGCCATATTGGCGGTTTTTTATTTAGAATATTGTATTTATTACTTTTGATACCAGTGTTTTTATATCATGCCATGCTTCAAAGACAAATTGGTCAATTATGTTTGAACCCGACAGACTTGCTGCATATTGCCAAAAGTAATATGCCAATCCTGCAAATATAACGGTTGCGATTAATCGCAGTATTGTGGATGTTCCGCCCATTACGCCATATATCAGACAGCGAAAACCGATTATTACAAATGCCAGTGCGACCAACGTAACTAACACAGATGATTGTGTAAATATAGACAAGAAATCCATATGTATATCTCCTTTGTACTTATATTCTTATTATATCATGGATTATATATAATTCAAAATACTTTCGGGTATGTGTCAATCGTGTTTTAATCGGTATTTGTGTCTTGTTCTTGTAACAGGGGAATGCTGCCAGCCTCAAGTCCGTGCATTTCCCCACCTATAATACTGTATGCATCTGTGATAATTCCGATTATGTTGCCATCGTTATCAAATATCGGACTGCCAGAATTTCCCCGCCATGCTTGACAGTTAATGCCTGTGCCTTGACTGGTGTACTTGCATTGTGATTTTTTTAATTCTGCATTATCAAACAAATCTTTATAGTAATCTGGCTCGTCTTCTTTTAGTGTTTGGCTCAAGAAATGCTGAACAGTATTCATGTTTAGGTGTATCCCACCGTCACTCATGACGCCATTTTTTAAGTTTTGGGCTTTGTTTTCTTTATTTAAATAATTTATATATTTTTGCTTAAAATCATTGATGTCTTTGTCGCTCATAATTTTTAATGAGCCATATCCGACAGCTGTCGCATCATATTCTGTGTCAGAAGATGAATAAAT